>CAUZVF010000337.1:0-6288 GCA_963582955.1 Planctomycetota bacterium | reverse complement strand
TTCGCGCTCACCGCGGGTGCTACGAGTTGACGAAGATCGCCGTCGTGGTCCTGAATCAGGTTCTCCGGCCCTTCACTGCAAAATGGCGCCGGCTGTCACTTCAGGGAGTGTTCGACGAAGAATCTCAGTGCAAAGAGTTCCGCAACCAGTTGACCGAATTGCAGGAAAAACTCCGCCGCTACACCCGGATGCTTGGAGAGATGGCTGGAGTCGAGGCCGATTTGACGACACTGGAATAGTAAAGCGGCGGTAATCATGTCCCAGCACATCACACCGCGTGTATTTGTTTCGGCTGTCAGTTCCGATCTGGGATCGGCCCGCAAGATGGTCAACGACGCGCTGACTCGAATCGAGTGCCTGCCGATCGAAGAGTCGGTCTTTGGCACGGAGTACGGCCCCATTCGCGACATGCTGCAGCGAAAGATCGCGGACTGCCAGGCCGTGATCCATCTGGTGGGTCGTGGTTACGGTGGCGAGCCCGATCCGCAGACGCTTCCCACCGGCCAGCCGCGTCGTTCGTGGACGCAGATCGAATACGATCTAGCCAAGGAGCTGGGCAAGAAGCTGTATATCATCGTGTGCGATGACGTCTTTCCGTTCGACGCGCTTCCCAGTCCCGAACCGGATGAAAAGACATCCTTGCAGGCCAAGCACCGTCAGGCAGTTCTCGACGATCAGCATCTGTGGCACACGGTTCGGGACGCCGACCAGCTTCGCGCGCAGGTTGAGAACTTGAAGGTCCCGCTGGACGAAGTGCGGTCGGAACTGGTGACGGTCGCGGGCAAGGTGGAGAAAACTGGCCGCCGACTCGGCCGTTGGGTGATCGGCGTTGCGGCGTTGGTGTTGCTGTCGATCGGCATCGGCGGATTTGTGGTTTGGCAGCAGAACCTGGAGAAAGACGAAATCGCTCGGCTGAAAAAGCTAGCGGAGGAAGAGGCCACTCAGCGCGCCGCCGATAAGAAGCTGCAACAGCAGTTCGCCGAGCGGTTTCTGGAGAAGCTGATCCGTGGCAAGAACCTTCCCGTCGAGGTCGCTCGCAAGCAAGCCTTGGCCGACTTGCCGGAACTGACGCGTCTGTCCGCCGATGCGATCCGGCAAATCATCGACGGCCGGATCACGGAGTTGACCAAGGACGCCGGGGCGACGCCGTTGGACCGCGCCCGTGCGAAACTGACAATTGCAGACTACGACGGCGTGCTGGCCGAAGCCGCCAAGCAGCGAACCGACAGCCGCGAGTTAGAAATGCTGGCCGGGGCCGCCGCCCTGGCCAGATTCCGCCAGCAACCGCGGCCGGAGTGGAATGAGAAAGCGGCGGCGGCCTTCCACCGAGCGTTGGCCTTGTCGGACGCCAAGACCGAACCGCTGGCCTGGGCGGACGCGGCGGATTGGACCGCGTTTGTTCTGCATGACTTGGGACGCTACTCCGCAGCCGAACCGCTGCTTCGGAAAGCACTCAAGCTACGTGAAGCCAGACTCGGCCCCGATGATCCAGAAGTCGCCAACTGCCTCAACAACCTGGCGTTGTTACTTCAGGCTACGAACCGTCTGGCGCCGGCCGAGCCGTTGATGCGCCGCGCGCTGGCCATCGACGAGCAGTCCTACGGAGCCGAACACCCCTACGTCGCCATCCACCTCAACAGCCTGGCGCAGTTGCTCCAGGCCACGAACCGTCTGGCGGAGGCCGAGCCGCTGATGCGCCGCCCGCTGGCCATCGACGAGCAGTCCTACGGAGCTGACCACCCGCACGTCGCCATCGACCTCAACAACCTGGCACAGTTGCTCCAGGACACGAACCGTCTGGCGGAGGCCGAGCCGCTGATGCGCCGCGCGCTGGCCGTCGACGAGCAGTTCTACGGAGCCGAACACCCCGACGTCGCCCGCGACCTCAACAACCTGGCGGCGTTGCTCCATGCCACGAACCGTCTGGCGGAGGCCGAGCCGCTGATGCGCCGCATGGTGGCGATCTTGGATCGTTTTCACAAAGCGACCGGGCACGAGCATCCGCACATGCAGGCGGACTTGGAAAACTTGCGCCTCCTGCTCGCCGCGATGGAGCTTCCGCCGGACGAAATCGAACGGCGAGTGCAAGCGGCGATCGAGACGGCGGGAAAGCTGAAGCCCATCGCGCCGGAGGTCGAGCAGCTACTTGGCCCGGCCAAGCCGGTGGCGGAAGTGCTGGAGGCACTAGACCGGCAATACAAAGCGGAAGGCAAGCCCGCCGTCTACTTCCTGACACTCGATAAACCCATCGCACCGCATCTAGACGAACTGTTCGAGCCAAACGCCAATTCGCTGAGCGCGATGGGCGTGGCTGCTTATTTGAATAGCGATTTTGCCGATGCGGTCGTGCTCGACGAGGAATCGCTCAAGCTGTACGCACGCGATGCTGAGAAAACACAACAGGTTTTTGAGACTCGAATAAACCGCGCCGACGCTCGGCAACAGCTTGGCGATGCGGAACAGGCCCGGCAGGAATTGAGACGGCTGTTGCCGGAGTTGGAGCAGGATGCCTCGACACCAGCGTTCACCAAAGGCCTTGCCCGCTTTCACCTAGCCCTCTGCGAGTGGCGGCTCGGCGATCGGGCGTCGGCTCAGCGCGAGGCAGAGAAATCTCTTCAGGCTTACTCACAAGCGCCCGACGAAAACCCGGTTCCGGAAGTTTTTAAGAAGGAGGCCGGGCAGCTGCTTGCGGATATCAAGGAAACCAAGCCGCTGCCGCCTCGGCCGAAGATCGATGTTGCCGCCGAGTTGCAAAAGGCCCGCGACCGCTTCCGAGCCAGACAGAACTTCGCCAGGCTGCCGCTGGATCAGCCAGCGGCTGGGTTGCTGAACCAGATGCTCAACCCCGCCAAACCGGTGGCGGATGTGCTCGCCGAGTTGGATCGCCAATACAAGGCGGACGGCAAGCCCGCCGTGTACTCCCTGACTTCGGACCACCTCATCGCCCGGCATCTCGACAAACTCCTGGGACCGGCCAAGTCAACGAAGGATGTGTTCGACGCGCTCGACCGCCAATATCGCGAGCAAGGCAAGCCCGCCGTTTGGTTCCTGCCGCTGGACAAGCCGATCGTCCCTCACTTGGACGAACTCCTCGGCCCGCTGCCGGAGGGGGCAACGAATAACATACCTCCCACTTCCAAGCCCGGGAAACAAAAAGGTTCCGGGAACCGTTGATTGGCCACTCATTTCCGGCTTCGCCGTTCTCGGCGTGGATGCGAGGATTCCGATCGTGCCAAAGGATGAAGAGTCATGAGCCATCACGGATCCAGCACATTGGGATAAGCTGTGAAAACCGACGACCTACGTATCGCCAAGACGCGTCCGCTACTGACACCGGCAGTCCTCGCAGAAGAAGTTCCTCGTACTGACGAGGCTTCCGAATTGGTCTACCGCAGCCGCAGTTCTATTGAGGCGATCCTTGCCGGAACGGACAACCGCCTGCTCGTCGTCGTCGGCCCGTGTTCGATTCATGATCTCGATGCCGCTCGCGAGTACGCGGAAAAGTTAAAACCCTTCGCTGATGCAGTGACCGAGAAGCTGCTGATCGTCATGCGCGTTTACTTCGAAAAACCACGCACCGTCATGGGCTGGAAGGGATTGATCAACGATCCTGACTTAGACGGGTCTTACCAAATCAACAAAGGGCTACGCCTCGCCCGCCGACTGCTGGCCGATCTGACTGAAATTGGTTTGGCCGTCGGGACGGAGTTTCTGGACACGACGTTTGGTCAATTCTACGCGGATTTGATCAGTTGGGGCGCGATCGGAGCGCGGACGGCGGAGAGTCAGATTCATCGCGAACTCGCCTCAGGACTATCCATGCCAGTTGGCATCAAGAATCGCACCGACGGCGACGTCCAAGTCGCGGTCGACGCGATTCTCTCGGCGCGCCACCGGCACCTATTCCCGTCACTCACCAAAGATGGCGCCCCGGCGATTCTCGAGACAACCGGAAACCCCCATTGTCACCTCGTACTGAGGGGTGGCTCCAAAACGGGCCCAAACTACGGGCCCCAACACGTGCTCGATGCGCGGGCGGCGCTTTGCTCGGCGCACTTGCCAGAAGTGCTGATGATCGATTGCAGCCACGGCAACAGTGAGAAACAACCGGAGAAACAGAAGGAAGTCGTCGAGTCGATCAAACAGCAGATCGAACACGGAGAAACTGCGATCCGGGGTTTGATGTTGGAGAGCCACCTCAAGGCGGGGCGACAGAACCTCGATGACGACCCACTCAACTATGGACAAAGTATCACTGATGCGTGCCTGGGATTCGAAGAAACCACCGATTTGCTACGCCGGTTGGTGGCTGGATAGGCCAACTGGATCGCCGTAGAACATGGTCATCAATTCGTTCCTTATTCTCATCCTCAGGTAATCGTCACGTGGTATGGCTCATGCGGTCGACTAATACGGCAATTGCCCGATTGACTTCGGAATCAGGCGGCAATTCGACCAACTGTTTCTTATTTCCGGTCGCGTCCCAAATTTCAATCGTAATGTCACTCACTGTCTGCGTTCCGTTGGTAAGGCCCGTCGGCGGTGGTCAAGAACAGAATCGGATGGCTGGCAAAAGACAGGTGTCGTTGTACACGATATGAACACGCAATTCGCCATACTCAAGTACAAGTTGCAAGTTGATCGTGACTGATGCCCACGAAACACGCTCGGTCGATTCGCGATTCACCACTCAGCTGGGATTCCGCCGGCACAGGGTATTCTTGATGAAGGGATGACTACGCCGCAGCGGAGTTGTACGACGCAACTCATCGGGCCGGTCGACTTCGATCGCTCGAAGAATGTGTCTACCATAGGCGACTCGTTCAGACATTGACGCATTCGTCGTGCGCGTTGCACAACGTCGCCCGTCGTTCGGATCGTCCTGAACCGAGCAAGTCGCAAGAGAATGGTCCCATGGTCAGGTCACAAACGTCGCATCGCTTATCGATTCCAAAGACGCCACCCTGCTGATTGAAGAGCCGCCAACTCAGGAATCACGGACGGAACAACAATGAACATTGACCGATCGTTACGTCTATTTCTTCAACGAGAAACAGGTGGCGAAATAGGAGCCAGAAAGGACGGCATTCACAGCGCGATGTTGATTCGGTCGTACATCTTCTTTCGGAACACGTTCTTTAATGATCTCGATTGGTAAAGTTCCTGTGTCAACTATCGCGTCAGTTTTGACTGGCGGTTACGCCATTCAGTATCGAGTTTATTCAGGTACTTCTCGAGAAAGCCAAGAATATGCGCCTCCGTCCGCAGGTTCTTGCCGAGCAAATCCGTTCCACGGAGTTTGACCGGGTACGCTTGATAGAACTTGCCTCGCTCATCGCCCTTTTTCTTGATCTTTCCGCCCATTTGGTCGAAGAGCCGCCGAGCCTGCTTCTTGTCGCGCGTATCTTTTTCACCGACACAAACCAGAAACGAGATAGGTGCCCGCTTAATGTTCTTCATCAACGCCGGGGTTGTTGAGACGCCTGGACAACTGGAATCCGGCGAAATCAACACGATCGCCTGCACATCCTGTCCGCGCGGAGTCCGTAATCTATCATTGGCACCATCAGGGTGTGGACGTTTCGACCAGTCAAGAACGGTATAATTCAACGCGATAGGGGCACTCATTTCCGGTGCAACGATCGCCAACTTGCGCATATTGAGCATCTTTTTTTGATGCTCTTCGTAGATGAACTTCTTCACTGCTTCGAGATCTTGCGTGACCATGGACTGAAAATCCGCCTTCTTGAGATCTCCCTTCGCGTTTGCCGCCTTGCCCTTGTTCGCTTGTCCAAGTGCGTTCAACAGATCTTGAGGGCTCTTGGCACGGCCATGATGTCGCAGATCAACGGTGATCACGGCATATCCTAGATTGTTCATGCGTTGAGCAAATCCATTCTGCCAGACAAGGCGATTGCCGCCCTTCATGTGCAACAGAACGACAACGGCGGCGTCTTTTTTCTTCTTCGATTCGTAATACGTAATCGGAATCTGCCAACCATCATCGGTTCGTAGCAGCCGTTCTTTCTCCTTGTCTTTGTCTT
The DNA here is from genome assembly GCA_963582955.1 of Planctomycetota bacterium. Taxonomy (GTDB): domain Bacteria; phylum Planctomycetota; class Planctomycetia; order Planctomycetales; family Planctomycetaceae; genus CAUZVF01. The sequence continues at coordinate 244 of CAUZVF010000337.1, read as the reverse complement.
TTTGAGCAACGGCACACGTGCTCGTCCCGACAACGACGGCCAGGCAAGCGGCCACGATTCCAAGTCTGGGGAATGTTAAACATGATTTACTAACATGTGAGATTTTGCACGACATAACCACACCTCACTCCAATTCGATTCGTTTAACGGCAGGCAAACGCGGCGACGAGCGTGGAACTCGATTTGACAACGAAACGTAACGGCGTTGGGCTCGCTGTCAGACAACAAATTAACTGCCACACAC
>CAUZVF010000336.1:0-6296 GCA_963582955.1 Planctomycetota bacterium | reverse complement strand
CGTACGACTTCGCCCATCGCTTTGATCAAATCGGGATATTTATCCATGATGCCGTTGTCGCGCATCATTTGAGTGTTGGCGGTCAACGCGCCGCCCGGCATGGGACTCCACGGAATCAATGGTTCAACAGCCATTGCTTCCGGCGGCAGGAAGTAATCTTGCATGCATTCTTTGAAGACCTCTTCGGCCTCACGCACCTTTTCGATGTCGATATCGAGCGAATACGGACTGCCGCGCAGAGCATGCCACATCACGAGTATGTCGGGCTGACACGTGCCTCCCGAACATGGAGCCATCGACAGATCGATCGCACTGGCACCAGCATCCAGCGCGGCCATGTTGCACTGCACCGAGATACCGGCGGTCTCGTGAGTGTGATAATGAATGAATGCGCCGTCACCCAACAATTTGCGGGCACGCTTGATGGTTTCGTACACCTTCGAGGGAACGGCCGTGCCCGAGGCGTCCTTGAAACAGACGGAATCGTACGGAATGCCGGCGTCGAGTATCTGTTGCAGCCGATCGATGTAGAAATCGGCATCGTGAGCCCCCGCCCCCTCGCAACCAGGCGGCAATTCCATCAATGTCACGACGACTTGGTGTTTCAGTCCGGCATCGGCGATGCACTGTCCGCTGTAGACCAGGTTTTGGACATCGTTCAGCGCGTCGAAATTGCGGACCGTCGTAATGCCGTGCTTCTTAAAAAGCTCGGCGTGCAGTTTGATGATGTCGCCCGATTGAGATTCCAGCCCCACAACATTCACGCCGCGAGCCAGCGTTTGCAGGTTGGCATCGGGACCGGCCGTCGCGCGAAACTGATCCATCATCTCGAACGCACACTCGTTGCAATAAAAGTACAACGATTGGAAGCGCGCACCGCCGCCGGCTTCGAAATAATTGATCCCCGCGTCGCGCGCCGCTTCCAGCGCCGGCAGAAAATCTCTTGTCAGAACACGGGCTCCGTAAACGGACTGAAATCCGTCACGAAACGCCGTACACATAAACGTCACGTTTTTGCTCAACGTAATCCCTATCGATCTAGGACAATCTTCAGATAGCTTTCATAACGTGTTCTTGCAATCAAATCTTGGTCGACGGCTCGTTTAACTCCGCAACCTGTTTCATGCGTATGCGAGCAATCAGGGAACCGGCACTTCGCGACGAATGGTCGGAATTCGACGAAGAATCCTTCAACCTCTTCCGGGATCACATCCCACAATTCAAATTGGCGAATCCCCGGAGTGTCGACAACCCAGCCGCCGAACTCGAGTGCCAGCAAAACGGCGCGGCGCGTTGTGTGCCGGCCCTTTGTCGACCAGCGGCTGACGTCGGTTGTCTGGAGATTCAAACTCGGTTCAACGGCGTTCAGAAGCGACGATTTCCCGACTCCGCTTTGTCCCGACAGGACAGTTTCCTTGTTTTTCAATAAGCTGCGCAGACGCGCGATTCCACTTTGAGCCGTCGCGCTTGTCAGCACAATCTCATAGCCCAGTCGGGCGTACGTTCCGATTAGCGGCTGAAGGTCGACGGGATCGATCAGGTCGGACTTGTTGATGCAGATGATCGCGTTCACTCTGCCTTTTTCGGCGCTAATCAGAAACCGATCGATGAGATTTGGTTTCAACGGAGGTTCGTCGGCCGACGTCACGATCAACACTTGATCGATGTTGGCGACGATTACATGTTCCTGCCGCTGGCTGCCGCGTGAGAGTGTCGAGCGTCGCGGATTGACGCGTTCGATGACGCCATATTCATCATCGGTGGGTTGGAACAAAACATGGTCGCCGGTGACAACGGCATTGCGCCCGTCGCGTGAGAGCGTGCGGACAACACGCCGGACCGTGCATTCGTAACGGTGCCCCTGCCCCTCGTCGGTTTGCACGATCGAATTCAGCCCAACGGCGGCGACGACGCGGCCGTGCAAGCACTTCGACTCGTCGACATCGATCAGCACCTGCGTGCCGTTGGCCGATTCCGTTTCGATTCCGATGACCGTGCGATACCGCGTCAGATCACCTTTTCCCGACAAGCGTTCTCCAGTGGCGAGATCCTCGGTACCGTCGGCTTGTTCCAACACATCCTTGGTCAGGTTCGTGCGACGAGCCCGTTGCTGCCGGTTCTTTCGAAAGGCGACTCGGATCTTCTTTTTTTTCTTTTTGCCCACGTCCTCAATTCTGCTCGCTTGTTTCGGCGCGACGTTACGACTCGCCGGTTTCTTCCTCGAGCCAATCCGTCGCCGAGTCGTCGTCGGTCTTGGCGGGCGACTCCGAGTTCTGCTCGGGTTGCTCTTCCGACTGTCGAGACCGGCGTACGCTGTCTGGTATGTCGGGAACCGATTCGCGGCGTTCCAAACCGGCTTTTTCCATTAAACTGCGTGCGAAGATGTCTTCTTCTTCAACGTCCTCTGGCGGCGGCCCGTCGCCCGAGGGAGTATAAACCAGTTCATAGCGGTGTTTGGCCACCGACAGCACGTCGCCCGGCATCAGCCACTTGGCTTCGCAACGCACGCCGTTGACCTTGATTCCATTTCGGCTGCGCATATCACGCACGTGCCAATACCCGTCGATCAACTCCAACTCGCAGTGGTGAGACGACACGTTGGGAAATTGCAGCGCGATATCGCACCGGCTCCTACGTCCGACCAGCAAGTTGTCCTTGAGTAACGGAATCGGATCGCCACCGCCGCAGGGAACCAATTCTCCGAGCATTGATTATGATTCTTGTGTCAGGAAATAGAGACAGGCGATAATGATTGAATTGACGGGAACAGCGTTGGCGTGCATATGATCTAATCTATCGGTTAAGTTGGGAGTCGTCAAATTATGGAAAAAGCTGTCAGCGGTCAGCTTCGAACATTCGGAGTTCAAAGAGAGCTGATCGCTGAATGCTGACAGCCTAAACAGAGTGGGCCAGGTGGTCGCCGTGGCGGTGTGGTTTCGCGACCGAGCCGTCATGGAGGAAAGTCCGGGCTCCGTAGGACACGGTGGTGGGTAACTCCCACCGTCCGCGAGGATCGGGAAAGTGCAACAGAAAGCAAACCGCCCCAGGAGACTCCGGTTTCCGAGGCGAGACGGCCAGGTCTCGCGAGGTAAGGTTGAAACGGTGAGGTAAGAGCTCACCAGCAGGCCGGGTGACCGGCTTGGCTCGGCAAACCCCATCGGGAGTAAGACCAAGCAGGGAGCAGTACCGAGGCTTGCCTCGGTCGCGGGGCGGTCCGTTCCGTGATGACTTCCGGGTAGGTTGCTAGAGACGTCGGGTAACCGCCGTCCCAGAGAAATGATCACCCCAGACAAAACCCGGCTTATCGGCCCACTCTGGTTTTTTTCGTCGGTATTCGATGGCGACACTGATCAGCCGGAATTGCCACGACCTGAGATAGATTGATCAACTGAATGACTCAAGAACCAGCTTTTGATTCCGAACACGGTCGGAAAGAGTGGCTGGTGTTGCTCGCGGCTTGCATTCCCATCGGTGCTGTCATCAGTTGTCTTTCGGCGGTTTTCAGCGGGATTATTGCTCTCGCGATGTTTACGTCCGTCAATAAACTTAACCGACGAATGGAAGTAGTCGCGATTTTCATTCTTGTCGCTGCTGGGTGTCTCGCGGTTGTTGGTGGTCTGTTTGCGTTTATCGATTGCTACCGACGAAAACCGACCGTTGTCGAGATTAGGCGCTTCATGGGGGCCGCTGAATGGGTTTTCCTGTTGATGATCCCGCTGACGGCTGGGCTGATTGTGGGCGGAAGATTTGTCGACGCTCAGCCAATCATTGTTGTTCTGAAACGTCATTTCTTCCCGCTGATAAGCAGTGCACTTTACTTATTTATTTTCATCATCACTTGGAGATTGCTTCAACGAATCTGTGGGGCATTGATAAATCATTCCGAGTTGTGGCGTGTCACCGCATATGCGACTTGGTGCGGGATTGTGGGTGTGTACTCGATTGTTGTTCTTATCGTGCCCAGGCCAGCGGTTATGGATCGCATGCTGGGGGGTTTGCTGTGGAACACCGGGATTGGAGCAGCCGTTGCGGCAATCGTTCTGTTTTGCTTGACGATTCGTGCCATTCGTCAGGCGTGTTTCGAGAAACCGTTCGTTTCGATCATGCTCGGAGCGATGCGCGGGGAACTCGTGCGGATACGATTTTTACGAAAACTCAGTATTGCCGCCGTGGTGATGCTAATCGTTGCCGGCCTTGTCTTGATACCAATGTGGACGCGGCGCGACCTCACCATTTCCCGTGAAACAACTTGGTTCACCGAGCCAGTTACCGAATCGGGCCTGATCGATTACTCAGCGGCATTGCACGCAAAGTATTCAAATGGTGTGACGCCCGAGCACAATGTTGCAGTGCCGCTGTATCAAATTCTCGGCCCGGTCATTGGTGACGAGAGAGCGGATCCAAAGCTGTATGCAAGACTTGGCATGCCAATCCCTCCCCGACAGGGAAACTACTTCGTGGCTGTCGGGGATTGGTACCGCGATAGTGACTCTTCCTTTGGAGTCCCGACACCGTTGAGAACACTCGACCCAAGGGCAAGGGTAGAGATCCAAGAGCGATTTTCAGAGATTTCGCAACCGTGGAAACGGGAAGAATTTCCGCTCATCGCGGATTGGATCGATGCCTATTCATTGCAGCTTGACCGATTCTGTCATCTTACCGACGAATCAACGTATTATTGTCCATTGATCGCGCAGAGCGTTGCCGGGGAACCGGAAACACTGATGAATTCAAGTCTATTCGGGATATCACATGTTCGCGCGATTGCACGTGCTCTCCTCGTACGCAGCTTGCTCAAAATCAACGATGGGCAGGTGGATTCGGGCTGGAATGACCTGATTTCAGCACATCGCTTTGCCCGTCTCATCGGGCGCGGAATGACGGTGATGGAGCGATGGCAGGCGAACGGAATTGACGCGGCAGCCGCACGCGTTCATTTAGCTTTCCTGCAGCATCTTGATTTGACACATGATCAACTTGACAGATTCCGTCGACAATTCCTCGAATTGCCAGATTTGCCGCAACTCACCCACAGTGTCGGAGTGATCGACCGTTGTTGTCTGCTCGACTTTGCACAACGATTCCTACGACACGAAAGTGCGTTGCCTAACGTACTATTTCGAAACACGGGTTGGCTAAAACCCGTGCTCTGGTGGCACACCGGACGGATCGTCTGGCGGCCGCAAGCGAGTATGACGCCGAATTTTTGGGTCGTATGGCCGAGGCTACTGCACTGAAATCGCAATTGAGTTGTTATGGTACCGGGAACATCACGGCGTTGAGCCAAGTTGTCGGAGTGATTGTTTTTCGGCGGTACCGCTTCAGCATAAAGTCGTTGCTGGATTCTGACGACCGGTTCGAACAACGGCAGCGAAATCTGCGGACCGCCTATGCGTTGACGGCCTTTCGAATCGACCATCAGCGGTATCCAGACCGGCTTGAAGAATTGGTGCCGAAACACATCGATGCGGTCCCGATCGATCTGTTCAGAGACAAGCCATTATTGTATTCCCGACAGGAAACAGGTTACTTGCTGTATAGCGTCGGACCAGACGAACGGGATGACGCCGGGGAAGAATCGAGTGACGATATCGTGGTTCGATTCGAAAGGTGACGGGTAGCACGTCTTGCCGTCCAGGCAAGGCGTGTCGCGCAGCGATGGGAAACTGCTCTTGTGCTCGCTGCAACCAAACTCCGCTACGAATGCTGACTGGCAAGCTTCTCGGGTCTGGCTGGTGGCTTTCATCGTGCCAGAATGATTGGCAGCGGCATTCAACGGTCATTGGTTGGGGCCAGGAACCTGACGGTTCCCGCTAGCCAGAACGTTTGCCTTTAATACACTTGTATGCCGAGAGAATTACTTGATCCGACTTGCCAAGTCGCACGATTTCTGGAATCGTGGATGAATCGCACGGAAGCGATCCTGGGGACTTTAACCGATACCTACCGGAATGCCAGTCGTGTCAAATCGAACTGCTATTGCCTGCACATTGGCCGTTTTGCTGTTGATCGAGGGGATTGTGTACCTCGTGACGCCTCGAATTGTCACGTGCCGTGGTTGTGACCGGCGATTTCACCCGTGGCATTTTTCTCACGATGAAATTCAGCTTGGCATGTTGCGCTCGGCCCGCGACGGATCGTGGATGGCGATGTCGTTTTTGGATGTGTCTGGGGACTTGGCTCTTTTCCATCAAAGACTCGAATCTTTTGAAACCGTTCTCCCTGATGACGCGATGCAATGCCCAGACTGTCCGGATGAATTGATTGTGGACTATCCAGACGGTTGGTGGTCTGAC
>CAUZVF010000335.1:0-6301 GCA_963582955.1 Planctomycetota bacterium | reverse complement strand
GATTAACAGCAACAACACGACAAGTGGCAGTCCACGCTTGCCGCCGGTTTCTGAAACCCAGTAAGCAATTCGGACGATTGGCGAATCGAATTCGAACCGTGGGATGACGAACGAAATCGGAAGCAACGCAGCCGTCAGCAGAATCAAGCACATCGCTGGCGGAATTCGGCCGGTCGTTTTTCGATTTCCAGTCGATTCCGGCAGGTTCATACGGTCGAGGCCATTCAACGCTGACTGAATAGTTCGCATGCAAACGATCAACTGGGCCAACATTGTTCCACTGAATTGAGTCGGCGGTGGATGATGATACAATCGACGGCAGTTTCAACAAGACCGGTTCATTTCCATCGATTGTCTGCCTCTTGTTGATTGACTGACGGACCGACGATCTTATCGTGCAAGGAAGACCCATGAGCGACTCGCGCGATTTCGTGCATCTTCATTGTCACTCGCAATTCAGCATGCTGGACGGAGCCAATCGGCTGCCGGATTTGATCGACAAGGTCAAAAATAACGGCATGAATGCGGTCGCAATCACCGACCACGGAAATCTGAGTGGCGCGTTTGAATTCTACAACCGTTGCCGCGACAACGACATCAATCCTATTGTCGGATATGAAGCCTATGTCGCTCCGGGCCATCGAACCGACCGCGGTGCGTCGCGAATGAAAGATGCCAGTTTTCACCTGACGCTGCTGGCCATGAACCGTACCGGCTACTTCAATCTCATAAAAATGGCGTCGATCGCTTATCTGGAAGGTTTTTATTACCGGCCGCGAATCGATAAGGAGATTCTGAAACAATACAGCGACGGTCTCATCTGTTTGTCGGGATGCGCAGCCAGTGAATTGTCGCAATACATTCTCGGCGAGCGGACGGACGAGGCGAAAAAACTTGTCGAATGGTACATCGATGTTTTCGGTGACCGCTTCTACATGGAAATCCAGAACTGCGGGCTCGATATTCAGCGGCATTGTTTGGAAGGGACCGTTGATCTGGCGACAAAGTACGGATTGCCGCTGGTCGCCACGAACGACGCACACTATTTGAACCAAGACGACGCGTCGGCTCATGATGTTTTGCTGTGTGTCAGCACGCGAGCGCGGGTGACGGACGACAAACGCATGCGTATGGAAAGCGACCAGTTTTTCGTGCGCACTCCCGAAGAAATGTATAGGGCGTTCCCTGATTTTACGGACGCGGTTTCGCGAACTCAGGAAATCGCCGACCGCTGCGACATTCAGCTTGAAAAGAATCCGCAGCACTATCCCGTCTTTCATCCGCCCGAAGAGAAAACCGATATTGAATTTCTGCGAGAACTATGCGTTGCTGGCATGAAGGAACGATACGGCGACGAGGCCAGTGAAGTGCATTCCGAACGGCTCGATTACGAACTGAGCGTCATCGAGCAAAAAGGATACGCCAGCTATTTCTTGATCGTTTGGGACTTCGTGCGATTTGCGGCCAGCGAAGGGATCCCCTGTCAGGCACGCGGTTCGGCGTGCGGAGCCATCGTGGCCTACCTGTTGCGGCTGACCAATGTCTGTCCGCTAAAGTACGACCTGCTGTTCGAGCGATTTTTGGACCCCAACCGCAACGAACCGCCCGATATCGACATCGATTTCTGCCGCGACCGCCGTCAAATGGTGATCGACTACACCAAGGAAAAATACGGCGCGGCCAACGTCGCTCAAATTGGCACATTCGGCACCCTGAAAGCCAAGGCCGCGATTCGTGACGTTGGGCGTGCGCTGGCCGTCCCGCTGTCGCGGGTCGACGAAATCTGCAAGATGGTTCCTGATACGCTCAATATCAAACTGCAGGACGCCATCGAAGAAAGCCCCGACCTGAAAGACGCCTATCTGCAGGATGCGAAAGCCAAGGAAGTGCTCGACATTGCCATGCGACTTGAGGGACTGGCCCGCAACGTGAGCACTCACGCGGCTGGCATCGTGATCGCTGACGAACCGCTCGACACGTTACTGCCGTTGCAGACCGTTCCTGGCAAGACCGATGTCATCACGCAATGGGACGGCCCCCACGTCGAACTCGCCGGCCTGTTGAAGATGGATTTCCTCGGGCTGCGAAACCTGACGATACTCGATAAGTGTGTTGAGAACGTCAAGAAACATCGTGGTCTCAATGTCGATCCCGACAAATTGCCGCTGGACGATGCCGACACGTTCGCACTGCTTCAACGGGGTGAAACGAAGGGTATCTTCCAGTTCGAAAGCGGCGGCATTCGCGATCTGTTGACGAAGATGAAACCCGATGTGTTCGCTGACATCATTGCCACGTCGGCACTGTACCGTCCCGGACCGCTGGAAGGCGGCATGGTGATGGAATATGTCGAGGTTAAGCACGGACGCAAACAGCCTCGCAAAGTGCATCCCATCGTCGATGAAGTGCTGTCCGAAACCTACGGAGTGATGGTTTATCAAGAACAGGTCATGCGGATTTTGAACCGCGTTGGCGGAATCGAATTATCTTCCGCGTACCTGTGCATCAAAGCCATCAGTAAAAAAAAGCTATCAGTCATCGCGAAGTTCCGCGAGCAATACATTGAGGGATCCAAGGCATGCGGCCTTGACGAGCGAGTCGCGATCGAGCTGTTCGAACTGATCGAGAAATTCGCGGGTTACGGATTCAACAAATCGCACTCAACGGCCTACGGAGCCATCTCTTACCAGACAGCCTATTTCAAAGCTCATTATCCACAAGAATTCATGGCGGCGCTGTTGTCGTGCGGAATGGAGAGTACCGATCGCATCGCCGAGCATGTCGATGACGCCCGCCGGATGGAAATCGAAGTCGTGCCGCCCGACATCAACCGGTCGGATGTAGAGTTCTGCGTCGACGGCGAACGAGTCATATTTGGAATGGCGGCCATCAAAGGCGTTGGTGAAAACGCCGTCGCCGCAATCGTCGAAGAACGCGAAACCAATGGGCCGTTCAAAGACATCTTCGACCTGACCGAACGGGTTGATCCGAAACAACTGACGAAAGGAAACCTCGAAACTCTGGTCAAAGCGGGAGCGTTGGATAACCTCGGCCCCAACCGTGCTCAGCATTTGACCGTTGTGGAACGCGCCGTGCAAGCAGCGACGTCGCGACAGCGGGACAAGTTGTCGGGACAAAAGAGTCTGTTCGGTGACGATTCTGGCGACGACGATTCGGCTGCGGCGGAAGTGACACTGCCGGATGTCCCTGATTTGACTCACAGCCAGAAACTGACGCACGAGAAAGAATCGTTCGGATTCTACCTGACGTCGCATCCGCTGACTCAGCACGCCGAACGGATTGCCCGCCATACAACTCATCTGACGCGGGAACTCGGCGATTTGGAAGACGGGACCGCAGTGCTACTGGGCGGCATGATCGGATCAATCAAGAAGGCGGCGACCAAGAAGCCCAGCCGCAACGGCCACTCTCGGTATGTCAATTTTGATCTGGAGGATTCCAATGGAAGCGTACGCTGCATCATGTGGCCCGAGGACTACGCCCGGCTCGGTGACAAAGTTTTCCCGGAAGCCATCTGTTTCATCAAAGGCAAAGTCGACCGCCGCGGCCGCGAGCCGAATGTGATCGTCAATCAATTGCTGACTTTGGAAGAGGCCGAAAAAGAATTCACTCGTCAGGTGGCGATCAAATTCCAACGCGGCCTGCACACAGAAAAAGATATCGTGCGAGCGTCAGAAGTCCTGAAACAATTCCCCGGCCGCACCGAAGTCATCATTATCGTCGACACCATCGACCAAGAAAACGACGGCAACCGACTGCGTTACATCATGGCGACTCCGAACGATGTGCGAGTCAGTTGCAGCAGCGAATTGCAAGACGCACTCGCGGCAGCCATCGGCCGCGAGCACTTCGAGTTCCACTCGGCCCCACAAAAGAAAAGCCTACGTACGTTGGCAGCGGTGTCATAGTGGTGTTGCGGAATTTTCCACCGTGGTCCGACGAGTTTCGCGTTTTATGGAAACCAAACGCGATGTCGCAGGTATAATTCACGCTCTGTCCTACCGGAAATACCGAACTCACTTTGGCTGTCGATGACAACTTTCCCAACAGAAGCACGCTCCAACAAGGAAAACGGCGCGGATCGTGGTGTACGTCTTACGGTGGCCTCGATTTTCATTGTTGTTCCAATGACTGTCTTTTGGGGCCAATCCGGTCGATCGCTCAGAGAAACTGCAATCAAGAGGTCGGCACAAGTCGGAGCGGTGAATTCTGATTCCGATTCAACCGCTTCAGATCCGAATGCGGAATCGTCAACCCAAGCAGATGACGCTCAAGCTTCGGTTGATTCAAAATACCGAGAACTTCTCGTTGGGAAATGGGTGCGGCAGTACCACGGTAAGCGCGTATTGAGCGTCAAGTCGGACGGTACGGCGACGATGGTTATTGAACCTTCGACGTTTTACACGCTGTTTTTTGGGAAGCGACTGACGATACAATTGGCGTGGAAGATCGAAAACGGGCACGCTATCTACGACGTCACTGGTGGCAGTCCCGCGGACAAATTGAAAATCGCCAAGAATACCTGGGGCGACCGTTGGGACGAGCGAATCCTCGAATTGAATTCCGAACGGCTTGTTTTGAAAGCCGAGAGTGGTTCGAAGTCAAAATGGACGCGTGTCGAAACGGAAACGGCATTGGGAAACGAATAGCCCGGGTCGCTTTGGCATGATGTTATTCACCGAACGTTGTCTTTCGCCTCAGAATGTGATGGTAGTTTTGGGCGAAGCGGTGCGATTCGTCTCGGACATATTGCAACAGTCGTAGGCCGTAGGAATGGCGGCTCAAGCGTCTGGGCTCGCTCTCGCCGGGAACGTAGACTTCTTCCTCGCGTTTTGCCAGCGAAATCGTGAAGGGCGGAGTGATTTCGATCGCTTTCATCGCTTCCAAGACCGCGTTCAACTGACCCTTTCCGCCGTCGATCAGCAGGATATCGGGAAACGAATCGCCTTCCTGTTGCAATCGTCGGAAACGGCGGCTGACAACCTCACGCATTGACGCAAAATCGTCAACTCCTTCGACCGTGCGGATTTTGTAGCGCTTGTAGCCGTGTTTGAAGGGAAGGCCGTCGATGAATTGCACCAGGCTGGCAACCGTTTCACCACCCTGCAGGTGAGCGATGTCGATGCCTTCAATCCGACGTGGCACCTCTGGCAATTTGAAAATCATTTTCAGACCGGCGATACCTTTGGCCGGATCGATGTAGAAAACTTCCGGCTGAGCGTGTTCTTCCAGGTCACCGCGCAGATTCAAATTTTCCAATGACTTGATCTCATCACGAATACGGGCCGCCCGTTCATACCTGCGTTCCTTCGAAGCCTGTTGCATTTCTTTCCGCATGTCCTTCAGCAATTTGTCTTTCTTTCCGTCCAAGAACATGCGTAGGCGGTTGATGTCTTTTCGGTATTCCTCTTTGCTGATTCGCAGATTGCACGGAGCCGTGCATTGATTGATGCTGGCCAACAGGCATGGCCGGAACCATCGCCAGCGTTCGTCCTGGTCTTCAATATCGAGAGTGCATGTGCGAAATCGGAAGATTCGCTGCAATACGGCAATCGTGCCACGCAGCTTCTTCGCATTGGTAAATGGCCCGTAAAGTTTCGTGCCCTTGGATTGCGGCTTTCGAGTGAACTCGACGCGGGGAAAGTCCTCACGCGTGAAGATTTCCAAATAGGGAAACGTCTTGTCGTCTTTCAGTTCTTGATTGAATCGCGGTTGGATGTCCTTGATCAGCCGCGATTCCAACAGCAGTGCATCAACTTCACTGTCGGTTTCGATGAAGTCGATGTCCTCGATTTCCGGAATCAGATCCGCTGTCCGCCGGTCGGCCGCCGCCGCCGAGGTGAAATAACTAGAAACACGACTGCGCAAGTTCACGGCCTTCCCGACATAGATGACTCGCCCTTGGCTGTCTTTCATCAGATAGACGCCGGACGTCGTTGGGAATTGGCTAACTTTGTCGCGCATCACGTCGAACCGAAATTGAGAAACCAAGAATGACACGAATAATGGAAAGTTCAGACAATGGCCTTGGACGACATCGCTAGGTCGTGCGACAGCCGGTTTCTGGAGCCGGACGGCGGCGGCGAGCACATCGTTCTCTGCCCATTTCAGAGTTTCGCTCGGCTCGCCCAACCGAGTTACGTGATAACGTGAAGTCGCTGATTTGAATAGAGATGTCTCAATCGAGCTGTGCACGTACGATTTTGCTTGGTTTCCAACCCAACCGAATCGCCTGAGCTTTGATGGACTTCTTTCCAATCACAGTGAATGGCTTTGAAAA
>CAUZVF010000334.1:0-6302 GCA_963582955.1 Planctomycetota bacterium | reverse complement strand
TGGTGAAGACTTTGCCATCCAGGTCAGTCTTGTGGATGAAGTGCGGTTCAACATCTAATCCGGCCGTCCGCATGTTGGCCACCATTTCCTGCGCGTCGGGAAACGGGCAAGTGTGATCTTCGGCTCCGTGAACAACGACGATCTTGGTTGATGTTTGCAAACGGCGCATCACCTTCAGATGGATGGGATTGCCAACGAACCGCAGTTCTTGGCCGTCGACGCTGAGATAATTTGGGCTGTTCGCGTCACGGTTCCAGCGAGCATCCAAACCGCTGCCGCCAGGAAGATTGAAGGCGATGTCGTGGCTCAGCTTTGGCATGCCGCACATGTCAATCACACACGCGAAAGTCCGCGGCGCCAGCTTGTTTGCCATTAACGTGACATTGCCGCCGCCAGAACCACCCGTCGCGAAGATGCGTCCCGTCGCGAAGGAGCGGTCGAGCTTCTTGAGGCCGTCGAACACGAAGTACAGAGCGCGTAGCGCATCGAGCCCTTGCAGATATCCAAAATCGTAGGGTTCAGGATCTTCGATCGACGCCTGACGTCCGCTCTGCAGATAGTTGACGCAAATCGCGACAACATTAAGCCGTTTCGCCAATGTGTTGGGATTCGCCGTTCCGACACAATCGTGACCGCCCCAGTTGTGCAACGTCAGCATCAATCCGGTTTTGGCATTAACGTTTTCCAGCTTGCCGCCGGGATAATGGACAAGGATTCGAATCTTGCGCGGTCCCGGTTTCGCGGGCCATTCTTGTGCGGGAATTGCGACGGCGGCATTCGACGTCGGCAATTCCGGCCATTCCTGCGCGACGGCATTTTCGTGACGCAGAACCAAAATGCCAAACAGAATGCTACCAACCGTCCGCATTCCACAGAAATCCATTCAACCATTCCCAAGGAAGAGCGACGTTTTACCGAGCGTTGATAGTCTAATCCAACGACTGTAGCTTTGACATTGATGAATGGACCGCTTTGCAGGGAATGCAGCCGGTAGGGCAAGAAAATGAAGTGGGGAAAATGAAAGTCCGAAAATCAAATTCTTGCCCTACTGCGAGTTACGCCGCCGAGCGAAGCCACTGAAAACCACTACTTCAATCAAGTAACAGGCTTCCGTAAGCCAGCTTGTCAAACAGGATACACTCATGAAACTGTCTGAATTGGAAATGTTGCACCGGCTTGGCTTGGGCGAGTCGATCGATTCCGTTTGCGAAGCCGTCTCGATCCACCGCGACGAATTTGATCGATGGTGGCACGAATGTGCCGCTCGCCGGGTTCCCGTGATGGGTGGTTCCAAGGGAGCAGCCGTCAACTCCGTCGTTCAGATCAACCGCGATGCACGCGGCATTCCGCACATCCACGCCGACAACGACGACGATCTGTTTTTCGGGTTTGGGTTCGCGATGGCTCAAGACCGGCTGTTCCAACTCGATTACTTGCGGCGAAAAGGATCGGGCCGGTTGTCCGAGATATTGGGAACTGACGGCCTCGAATTAGATCTCGTCGCCCGCACTGTCGGCCTGCGACGAATTGCCGAGTTGGAATGGGGACGTTTGTCGGTTGAGACACAATCCGTGTTGGAATCGTTTTCCAACGGGATCAACGCTGTCATCGAAGACGCCGCCGATAATCGGCCGATCGAATTCGATTTGCTCGATTACCGGCCAGAACCGTGGACTGCGATCGACAGCCTGACGATCGAGTGCGAGTTTCGTTGGTACTTGACGGGCCGGTTTCCGGTGATCGTTATTCCCGAACTCGCAAAGCGCGCGCTGGGCGACGGGGATTTGTTCCGAGAGTTCACACTTGGCGAAGCCGATGAAGAAGCCATTATGCCGCCCGGCAGTTACACGCTCGCACGGCCCGGTGACGAACTTCGTCGCGAGGCCGTCGGACAGTCAATCGGCGGGCCCGACGAAGGAACTGGCAGCAACAATTGGGTCGTGTCTGGTCGCCACACAGAGAGTGGAAAACCGATGGTCGCCAGTGATCCGCACATCGCGTTCGAAGCCGTTTCGTGTTGGTATCAAGCTCATCTGTGCGGCGGATCGTTCAATGTGGCGGGAATGTCGTACGTCGGAATGCCGGCCATCATGTTTGGCAGCAATGAACGTGTCGCGTGGGGCATTACGAACAATATCTGCTCGCAGCGAGACTTGTATCAAGAACGCACTGATACCGAACATCCGGGTTGTTTCTTGTTCGATGGGAACTGGGAACCGGCTGGCGACGTGACGGAAACGATTCTCGTCAAAGACGGCGATCCGATCGTCAAGACAATTCGATTCTCGCGCAATGGCCCAATCGTTGACGAGATTCTGCCGCCGCCCGGCAATAAGGCCGGTCCAGTTTCGTTGAACTGGCACGGAGCCCACCAAGGCGGATGGCTGACCGCGCTATTGAACATGGACCGAGCAGCCAATGTTGACGAATTCAACGAATCACTGCGGCCGTGGCATGTGCCCACATTTTGCTTGGTGTTCGCTGACGTCGATGGCAAGATTGGACTGAAAGCGTCCGGCCGCGTGCCAATCCGCAAGCGGCCCGAACGAGGCTACCGAGACGGCTGGAACCCCGAACATCAATGGGATGGTCTGATTCCGTTTGAAGAGATGCCGGGAATCATCGAACCCGAACGCGGTTGGATGGCAACCGCCAACAATCGGCTCACGCCGGACGATTTTGCTTATCCACTGGAAGGCCGATGGGGCAACGGTTACCGAGCCCGTCGCATTCGGCAGATGATCGAACGGCACATCGCCGAGCAAAAGTTGTCGAAAGATGACTTTCTCAAGATGCAATACGACACGACATCTCTTAGGGCAATCGAGTGCGTGCCGAAACTGTTGGCTGTTCTATCCGCGAGCGATGATCCCACGATCCAAGCCGCCGCTGAAATCCTCGACAAGTGGAATTGCCGCGCTGAACCCCATGAAGTGGGACCAACACTTTTCAATGTCTTCTTCACCAATTGGGCTCAGAAAGTCGCGGCCGAACGGTTTGCTTCCGAGGCACTCGAACTGATGGCAAGAGCCTGTGAGGGAATCGCGTCCCGCTTACTCAGTGACGATTCCGCAAACTGGTTCGACCGCAACGACCGCGAACAGAAAATTCTTGACACATTTCGTGAAACGATCGACTATCTTGCCGGCCGTTTCGGCGATGACATGAATCAGTGGACTTGGAGCCAACTGCACGTCATGCCTCTGAAGCACGTCTTGTCGGGACGCGGCGACCTCGGCGAGCTGCTCGATCACGGCGGCGACGCGGTCACAGGCGATTACGGAACCGTCTGCAATACCGGCAGCGGAGCCGATTGGACCGCCGCGTCCGGCGCCGGATTCCGCATGATCGCCGATCTGTCGAGCAATCCACCGGCACTTTGGACTGTCGACGGCCAAAGCCAATCTGGAAATCCTGGCAGTCCACAGTACTCCGATCAATTTCAGAATTGGGTCAACTGCGAGTTCGCCGCGATTCCTCTTGAACGAGAACAAACAGCAGATGCTATGACTCAGAAGCTGACGTTGCAGCCCAAATGAGATCAGCCCGAGACGAAACGAGTCTGTCGAGCTCGATGCAATCAATCGTTTGGCTTCGCCACGGATCTTATATTGGTGGATCCGGGTTTCTGTACGACTGCGGTATTGCGTCCGGTTGCGGTGTGACGGATAAGCGTATTTTGATACGATAACAAGGTCGATATACAGTAGGTGAATCGAAACCGACGATAATCCAAAAGGCGGTTCGAGAGATTCTCACGTTGCAGTTCGCTCATTCGGGAGACGTTGATGCTATCAATCCAAGGACATGGTGCTCGGCTGTGTGATGGGATCACTCGGCGAGAACTGATGCAGGTTGGTGCCATCTCGTCTTTGGGATTGGGGCTGACGTTGCCGAGAGTGCTGCAAGCGGAATCGGCAAGCGGCGGCGTTCCCGATGGGCCGGCCAAGTCGGTGATCCTGATCAATCTGCTTGGCGGACCCAGTCACCTCGACATGTTTGATATGAAGCCCAATGCGCCCGTCGAGATTCGTGGTGAGTTTCAGCCGATCGACACGAGTTTGCCCGGCCTACAGATTTGTGAGCACATGCCGCTGACGGCACAGACGATGCATCTGTCGTCGCTGATCCGCACACACTCACACCTTTACAATACCCATAGCCCGTACAACTTGCTGACCGGTTATTCGGGACCAGTCATCATTGACAACGTCGCCAAGCCAACCGATCACCCTTGCATCGGCTCGGTCATGCAATACGCGGGAATCCGTGGCAAGGACGTGCCGTCGTTTGTGTGGATGCCGTCGCATCCCGGTCACAGCCAGTCGAAACGACGAGCCGGGCCCTACGCTGGGTTTCTTGGCAAGACTTACGATCCACTGTTTACGTCGTACACTCCGCGTTTCTCAGGATCGACAGAAGGACGTAGCGCGTACATCGACCCGCCGGTGCCGATTGCCGAACCGGAACTGCCCGCGATCGACGGTTTGCCACGGATCACGCTGGATCGATTGAATCGCCGCCGCTCATTGCTCGCGCAGTTGGATGACTATCGATCGAAGTTGAATGCATCTAAGTCGGTGGCGGGTCTGGATTATTTCCAACAGAAATCGCTCGACTTGCTGACATCCAGCAAGACGCGTGATGCCTTCGATTTGTCAAAAGAACCTGCCGAAACCCGCGAGCGCTATGGCCGCAACCTGTTTGGGTCGTGTGCGCTCACCGCGCGGCGACTGATCGAAGCCGGTGTCAAATTTGTCGGCCTGACCACGGAATCTCAACTGAACGGCAAAGTTGGAGCCGGCCAGTGGGACACTCACGGAAACAACTTCAAATTACTGAAGAACTTTAACCTACCGACGCTCGACCGGAATTACTCGGCGTTGATCCACGATCTGCAAGAACGCGGGTTGCTCGAATCGACGCTCGTGATCTTGATGGGAGAAATGGGCCGCACTCCGAAAGTCAAACCCGGCAACGGCGGCCGCGACCATTGGACGCAGTGCGGCTTCATCGTCCTGGCTGGCGGCGGAGTCAAACGGGGCATGGTCTACGGTACCAGCGACAAACAAGCCGGCTGGCCGGTCGATTTCCCGGTCTCGTCCGCCGATCACGTGGCGACGATTTATCAATTGCTGGGAATCGACCCGCACATGCAGATTCGCGACACCGAAGGTATCTCGGTTCCCGTCGGCCTTGAAGGTGAGCCGGTGTGGGATGTGATTGCCTAAATCAGCTCTCGCGATTCGTAGAAAGCCGGTCACCGCCCGACTCGTCGTTCCGGTCAACCGTGCCGACGAAGGTTCCACCGCTGACGAATGAATGGTCGGTTCCGAACCGGCACCACTTCAGACGGACGACCGTGGCATGAGGCCCGCGTTCTTCCGATCCAAATTGAATTGCGACCGTCCGGTAAGGCAAGAGATCGGAATGACGGAATGAGATGCCTCCTAGAGAAATGTTCGATCCCGTTACGGTCATCGGAGATTCAACGGGTTCCCACGTTTCATCATTCAGCGGCGTGAGTTGAATCGGTTGGTCAAAAGGAACTCGTTGGCAACTCCGGAATTCCAGCGGGCCACGCGAGACACTCCAACTTGCGACGTGGGCGTGCATCAGGTTCTCGATTTCACCCAGGCAACCGAATTGCGACGCCAGTGCATCATGAATCTGGAATCGGTTGCGAGGATCGACGTCGTTTTCGGCGATCCCACGTGCCGGCGTTATGGAAGCAATCATCAAGTTCTCTCCAGTCACACGCAGATGCGATGGTTGCGTAACCAACGGTTGATTGTCCTGAGCGCCGAAAGTCCTACAAATCTTCGAGAACCAACACGTATCGCGTGCACAACCGTAGCCCCGAACAACGTGACGGTCAAACTGCAAAGAGCTGTGCGCAACCAATGGTTGTTCATTCTGAGCGCCGAAAGCGCCGATCGGCGCCGAAAGTTCTATTAACCGTTCAGAACAATCACGCTTTGCGTGCGCACGAGATTGCGAAAGGTGATGCGAACCGTCAACGCGCGCGTCGCGTGAGGTCAACGTTGACGCCGATCAACGTTGCCACCGTTACGTCAGTCCGACAATGACAACCGGCTGGCCTTCAACACCGTTTCTTGAACGATGTAGTCATGCTCGTACGAAAAGTTGGCATCCTTTTCGCCGCGCACGATTTTGGCGAGGTCGGCCGCATCTCCCACGTAACGTGGATAGTTACCGAAGCGATGTTCGTGATAGCCTTTTCCATACTTTCCACGCGGCTTGGAAAAAGCGAAACGAACTGACGGAGCGTCCAGCGGCTG
>CAUZVF010000333.1:0-6319 GCA_963582955.1 Planctomycetota bacterium | reverse complement strand
GCACGAAGCCGGCGGCTGGGCGTTAAACGAAGACGCGACAACGACTTAAACACACTGGCTCCTACCAAAGTGGCGCTGTCGAAGTAGAGAGAGCTATGAATATTGGGAAAATGCTTACAAAGTCGGCCCGCACCTTTCCGGAAAATTTGGCGATCGTTCACGGTTCAAACACTTGGACGTACGCCGAATTCAACGAGCGTGCCAACCGGTTGGCCAATGTGCTACGTCAGTTGGATGTTTCCAAAGGCGATCACGTCGCGCTGCTAATGTTCAATGGGCCGGAAATGCTCGAGGCGATGTTTGCCTGCTTTAAGTTGGGATGCGGCGCCGTGCCCATCAATTTCCGGCTGCATCCGAATGAGTTCTCGTTTATTATTGACCAATCGGAATCCAAAGTCGTGGTGGCAACTCCGCAATTCAACACAGCGTTGGAAAAACATCGGGATCAAATACAGCATGTGCGCCACATCGTCACGACGTCCGGTGCGCAGGGCGAATTATTGGACTACGAAACAGTGCTTTCCGGCGGATCGAACGAGTTTGCAGACGTCGACGTCGCACCCGATGACGTGGCCTGGCTGTTCTACACATCCGGAACTACTGGCCGTCCCAAAGGCGCCATGCTGACGCATCGCAATCTGATGGCGATGACGATGAGTTGCTTTGCCGACATGTGCCAAAGCTGCGGACCGGACGACGTCACTCTGCATGCCGCACCGCTCTCTCACGGCAGCGGCCTGTATGCCATCCCGAATGTCGCTAAAGCCGCCGCTCATGTGATACCGAGCGGCACGTCGTTCGATCCGCAAGTCGTTTTGAAATTGATCGAACAGTTTCGGGTCACAAACATCTTTGTGGCTCCGACAATGCTGAAACGACTGATCGATTGCCCCGACATCGCAAACTATGACCTCAGCTCTTTGAGGTCGGTCGTCTACGGCGGTGCACCGATGCTGGTCGAAGACCTGACGCACGCTATGGAAAAACTCGGACCTTGTCTGGTGCAGTTGTACGGTCAGGGAGAATCCCCGATGACGATCACGTATCTTCCGCACCGCGATCATGTGCTGGATGGAGAAGACGAACAGCGAAAACGGCTCGTGTCGGTCGGAATTCCACGGACCGATGTCGAGGTGGCCGTTGTCGGCAGTGACGACCACGAACTGCCACCCGGAGAAAGCGGCGAAATCGTGACTCGTTCGGATTTGGTCATGAAAGGCTACTGGCGCGATCCGAAAGCCACGGCCGAAACGCTGCGGAACGGATGGCTGCACACCGGTGACATCGGCTATTTCGACGAACGCGGGTATTTGTTCCTGCTGGACCGCTCGAAGGACATGATCATCAGCGGCGGAGAAAACATTTATCCGCGTGAAATCGAAGAGGTGCTCGTCCGGCATCCGGCTGTGCGAGAAGTGGCGGTGATCGGCGTGCCCGATGCCGAATGGGGTGAAGCCGTCAAAGCGGTCGTGTCCACCGTTCCCGAAAGTGAAGTGACCGAGCAAGAATTGATTGACTTCTGCAAGG
This sequence comes from Planctomycetota bacterium, assembly GCA_963582955.1. Lineage (GTDB taxonomy): Bacteria > Planctomycetota > Planctomycetia > Planctomycetales > Planctomycetaceae > CAUZVF01. The sequence goes on along the minus strand of CAUZVF010000333.1, from coordinate 4,792 downwards.
AACACATCTCGAGCTTCAAGAAACCGCGATCTGTCGATTTTGTCGATGAGATCCCGAAGAATAACTACGGCAAGATCGTCAAACGCGTCCTGCGCGAGAAATACTGGCCCGGAGGATGACTTATTTGGAACACTAATCCTCGCTAATCTTCACTGATCATCATTAGCGAAGATTAGTGAAGATCAGCGTTCCCATTTGAACAAAGACTGCAAGAGTCCGCTTCCGTGAGGAACCCATGAAACGACAACTCGCACGCGAAGTCGCCGTTGTGGGCGCGGGGATGTCCCGTTTCGGGATGTTTGATGACAAGGATTCGAAAGACCTCTTCCTCGAAGCATTCCGTGAGATGGTTGCGTCGGTCGATCAAGGTCTCGATCCAACCGACATCGACGCGTTGTATTTCGGCAATTTCACGAATGACTTTTTTGTCGAGCAGTCGCACTGGGGCGCGATCCTTGCCGATGCGCTCGGACATGTTCCCCGGCCGGCAACTCGGACCGAGGGCGCCTGTGCTTCCAGCGGTCTCGCATTTCGCGAAGCGGTTTTTGCGATCGCGTCGGGGTTTTACGACATCGTGCTCGTCGGTGGTGTCGAGGATATGTCGAAACGCTCGACCTCTGAGGTCGCCGAGGGATTGGCGCTGGCTGCAATTCCGTACGAAAGACAGGTCGGGTTCACGTTTCCCGGTGTCTTCGGCGTGATCGCCAACGTCTATTTCGAAAAGTATGGTGCCTCGCGCGAGCACTTGATGAACGTGACAATCAAGAGCCACAACAACGCCGCGTTGAATCCGAAAGCCCAACTGAACCAATCGATCCGGGACATTATGGATGCCAAGATCCGGCGTGCCGAAAGCAAGGGCGGCTCGGTTCCGCATTGGAGCGACGAAAAGGAATTCCTGCGTGACTCAACGGCAAATCCTGTTGTGGCTTCGCCAATCCACGTTTTTGACTGCTGTCCGATCAGCGACGGAGCCAGTTGCCTATTGCTGGTTGCCGAGGATATCGCTCACAACTTCACCGACAATCCACTACACGTCGCCGGTATCGGACAAGGGAGCGGCCGCGGACTGCACGCAGCCGATGACCTGACCAGCTTCGAAGCGACGCGGCAAGCGGCCGACGAGGCATACAGCATGGCCGGCATTGGTCCCGACGATATTCAATTCGCCGAAGTCCACGATTGTTTCTCGATCGCCGAAATCATTCACATCGAGGACCTGGGATTCTTCAAACCCGGAGAAGGACACAAAGCCGTCGAGAACGGTCTGACTCGGTTGGACGGCACCAAACCGATCAACTCTTCCGGTGGCCTGAAATGCAAAGGCCATCCCGTCGGGGCAACCGGAGCCGCACAACTGGTCGAAGTCTGGCACCAACTACGAAACGAGGCCGGTGACCGACAAATCCCGAACGGCGACTTACGTATCGGAGCGGCTCATAACCTGGGCGGCACGGGCGGCACCAGCACATTTACGATTCTTGAGCGGAGATAGCAGCTTGGAGACTCGACCCTTCAACGACAATTCGTTTACCAAGTTCCTCGTCGAACGCAAACTGATGGGCTCCAGGTGCTCGGCGTGTCGCACCCTGTTCGTGCCGCCTCGGTCTTTGTGTCCGAAGTGCCACGGTTGGAACATGGAATGGGAGCAGATGAAGGGAACGGGCAAACTGGAGTCGTTCACCTGCATTTCGTTTCCTCCGCCGAGTCTCGCTGACGAAGGCTATGGTCGGGACAATCCTTATTGCACGGGTGTTGTAGCGCTCGACGAGAATACCCGCGTCGTCGCTCGGATTGACGGCGTGGATGCGCGAGACTCGGACTCGATTCCAATCGGCATGCCTGTGGAGATTGTGTTTCGTGGCCAAGACGGCGTTACTGACCAGAACCCGATTGTCACATTTCAGCCGCTAACTTCTAACATCCTAACTTAGAAAGTTGGGAACGAATTGGTTCCCGGAAATCAAATGGGTACCGCCTCTTGCCGTTCAGGCAAGGTGTGCGGCGCAGCCGCCGGAAATCGCTCTGCCACAATCAAGGCCAAATGCAGCCTCGCAAAGCGTGCCGGTGAGCACTCGTGGGGCTTGATTTCAGCTCGCGAAGAACGGTTTCCAGTCGCTGCGCGACACGCCTTGCCTGAACGGCAAGACGTGGTACCCGCTCAGAACTGTCCGACCCCTACACACGCGGCACTCGAATCAACGCGATTCCATTGCTTCGAAATGAGTTCGCGTGAATAATGGAGTCGACGTTGTCATTACGTGGTGAATTTCAGTCGCAATCGTTGCTGGTAGGAGGCACTCATGTTGGTCAATTTCGAGAATCGTGATTCGTGGCCGTCGTGCCGGCACTCTCTTCATTCCTTCGCACTGCGGTCCTCGCTGATTGCTGCCGTGGTCGTTGCGATGATCTCTTCGCAGCAACCTGCAACGGCCCAGGATCTAAAGTCACCCGAATTGAAGTACGGGTGGAAGCCGGGTCAATACTACACCTATTCCGTCGTGATTGAAGCGGATCAAGGCGACTATTGGGATGTCTATTCGGGGTATCCGACCTACACCGTCCTTTCGGTTGACGACGAAGGCATCAAACTGTCATTTCGCGGGACGTTGAAGGAATCGCGAAAAGCGAAACCAGGTCGTCGTGTCCGTATCTTTGGCGGTCGTCGGCGGACTCCATTTTCACCGATCGACGGAGTTGGCAGACGTGGCAAAAATCGTGACACGGAACTCACCATCGACCAGCACGGCAATCTTGTGAGCATCCGGGGCAGTTCTCAATTGCCGTTCCTGTTAGGAAATCTGTCTCAACTGTTGTTCGATCCATTGCCCAAAGCCGGCGCGACATCCGCAACCGTCACACGAGACATCTCCATTCATCTCTCGGATGGAAGGAGCCGATTCTCGCCGCGCGGTCGAGCCAACACAACAAAGAAGCTCGCCGCTGTTGAGACGACAACTTACACGGTGACGAAGGTCATGCCAGATTTCGTATCGATCAGAAAGAAATACGAGTTGAAGACCGCTGACAAAGTTGCCGGAGAATCACGGTTCGAGATTCAGGGCGTGGGAACGACAACGTTCGACTACAAAGTCGGGACGCCCCTCAAGCTTGAATACGAACTGACGGAATTCGTCCGCACGGAAAACGTGGTGCGGGAAACTCCTGTCAAAGTCACGTTCACGCTGTTAGACAAGGCCGCAAGGACCAAACTGGCTCAAACGATCGAGGGTGCCAGTTTGTTTCCTTATGAACCACTCAATGACGAACAAGTGCAAGAAGTGCTGGCCGATTTGAAATCCGACAATGCAACTCATTACCTCGGCGCGATGAAATTGCTGCAAGGCAAACGAAATGTGAAACCGAACGCCGAAATCTCAAAGGCGTTGGAGGCATGGCTGGCGGACGAAACCGAAGCCAACCGGTGGCAAGCGGCCAAGTGCCTGGAACAATGGGCGACGATCCAGGCCATTCCGACACTGATGAAAACGTTGGATGACAAATCCATGATTACTCGCCATGCGGCCATGATGGCTTTGGCATGGCTACAAGTCGAGAAAACGGCCGAGCCCATCGCTACTCATCTGGCCAACCAAAAAGATCGCCTGGGTGCCAGCAAAGCGCTGAAGAAAATGGGAGTCATTGCCGAGTCCGCCGTTTTGAAACATTTGGAGAATGATGACTGGATGGTGCGGCTAGAAGCGGTTCGTATCCTGCAAGTCATCGGCACGGACGAGAGCATTCCATCGCTGCAGGCACGCCAATCCGATTCGCAGGCGCTTATCCAGCGAGTTGCGGGCGAGGCGATTCAGGCGATTCAAGAACGTCAGTAGACGTTGTGCGTGCACTTTTCGTTTTGACGTGAATTTGTTGGAATGCCGGTGTCAACAACTGGTAGACTGCCTTGCGCACGCAAAGCGTGATTGTTCTGAACGGTTAATCGGACTTTCGGCGCCGATTGGCGCTTTCGGCGCTCAGAATAATCAACCATTGGTTGCGCAATCTGTTCCACGATCCAACCTCGGATGCCATGCCAACTTTGATTCACTAGGAACCCTGCAATGTCCGCATCGAACCACAGCCTGACTCGTTTCAACAGAGCTAACGTCGTCATCTTTGCATTTCTGTTATTGGCGACGTTTCACTTGGGGATTGTTGCTGAAGCCGCGGATGAGGGAGCCGATCATTCGCGCATTGCCAAGCAAGTAATTAATCGCAGCGGCGTGCAAAAGGGCATCTGTGCTGTCTTGGGAGACTCAGCCGATGCGGCGCTCGAACTTGCGGAGTCTAGCAAGTGGCTTGTGCATGCCTATTTGCCGAACGCCGATCAGGCCGCGCGATTGAAGAAGCAAGCCAGCAATTCCGGATTTGGGATTAATCGCCTGATTGTCGAACGCGGGTCGCTCGAACAACTCCCCTACGCCGACAACATGATCGACGTCGTCGTGGCCGACGGACAATCCGTCTCGGTAAAAGAGCTCATGCGAGTTCTGCGTCCCGGTGGCACGGCGTTTCTATCGGCAAGAGCAGGTCAAGGGAATCAACTTCGCAAATTGGTGAAGCCGCCGCTCGACGGGGCCGGCGAGTGGTCTCATTGGGAACACGGTCCCGACAACAATCCGGTTTCGGAAGATACGATCATTAAGGCTCCGTACATGACTCAGTTCTTGGCCAAACCGTACTACATCGCGATGCCGTCGGTGACGACGGCCGCGGGCGGACGGACGTTTCTCGCGATCGGCCACATCGCCCATCACCAGCGAGAATGGGACGGCATGAACAAGATCATTGC
>CAUZVF010000332.1:0-6323 GCA_963582955.1 Planctomycetota bacterium | reverse complement strand
CAACGTACGAGATCACTCGCGAACGGTTGGAGCTGAAAGCCAATGTCCGCGTTGGGGCAGAGTTTCCCTTTGACGGGATCATCATCCAAGGAACAACGACCGTCCGAGAATCTCACGCTAACGGCCAATCGGTCGTCGTCGAAAAAGGTGTGAACGACCGTGTTCGTCGCGGATCGGTGAACGTGAAGAATCGGGTTGAAGTCGTGGCGCTCGGCCCGTGTTATGTCTATCGCGCGGACCCACAAGCGATTCGTCAACTCGAACGAATACTACGTGAATTACGTAAATAACGAAAAATTCTGAAAAGTTGGAGGAAAAGTGGCTTGGCCGTCGTCTTTGTAGATAGGACACCGATTGACAGGACAGCCCATGCCATTCTTGATACTCGTTGCCAAAGTTGGCTTTCTAATCGCGGCAATTTGCTTTTTGTTCGCGGTCAACGCCGAATAGGCGTCACGCCATCCGCCGCGATCACGTTGGGCGGTCACGATTCCAGTGATTTCTGTTGGGTTCGCAGATCGATTTTCAGACGCGGTCCGATGCCCGAGAACTGAAGTAGCGAATCGTGCTTCAGCGTACATTCTTGGCTCATTTTTCCATCACAAGCCGTGCCATTCCTTCCAAGATTGGAATATTGCCAACGAGATTCCGGGCTATAAAAAATCGTGCCATGAGCCCGTGACACTTTGGTATCTTCGATGCAAACGTCAGCTTCGACGCTGCGCCCGATCAGAATCGTGTCGTCACGCGTGAACTGCCATTCGGTTCGAGCGTCATCTTTGGGAGGATCGAGCAGCCGGATCGTGATGCAATTGGCGACGGCCAGACGGCGTAATCGCTCACGTTCGTTTTCAGCGGTCTCGGCAATCGCTTCCAGGTCGACGCGGTCGGCGATTCCTGGGTATCGTCGCTGGATCTCGTCACGGTTGGGTGTGTCTGATTCAATCGCGCGGATCAAGCATTCTGCATCCAACAACTCAAGAACAGAATCGGTGCTGCGCGCAACTTCCGGCCAGTCGGCCAGGTAATCTTCAAGCGGTTTTGGTTCGCCATTCCGCCAACAGAATTCTTGATCTGTCTTAATCAGCTCGACCAACACTCGGTCACGGAGCGGTCCGCCCAGCTTTGGCACCAATTCACTCAGGTCGGCCGCGGAATCCTGCAGCCACGATTCTTCCAACGCATTGATTGCTTCAGCCAACAGCCCCCAATCGCGATCGGATAATTCGGAAGTGAATTCGTCGGACATCGATTGTCATCCACCTGTCAAGAATACTCGCGGCCGTTGATGGCCGAATGCGTTGTGATGTTGAGCCACCTGGTTAAGATGCCACAGCACGCAGTGACATCCGCTTTCTGGCGTGCCAGCATAGCACCGAATCTCACGTTCCGGCAACGCAGTAAGATACGGCCGTTGAATTCTTCCGAAATTGAGAAGAAAAAGCACTGGCAGACAAGGAGCCGACAGAATCGTTCGAGAATTATGAACAGCGGCACTTTTTTCGGCACGCGTTGTTTGTCCGTCGATTAGGATATTGATTGCGCATCCAGACCGTGATATTCTCGGATTCAGATCAACTCTTGGCGATCGCATTGGAATCCAATTGAAGCGATCCCGATTTGTGGACGTGAAATGTTACTGAAGACCTGTCAACACCGACGAGCCTTATTGCTGACGGCCAAGAGCCGGCGCAGCAGAGGTTTTACGCTCATCGAATTGCTGGTCGTCATCGCGATCATGGCGATTTTGGTTGCGTTGATCCTTCCAGCCGTCCAGCAGGCACGTGAGGCCGCCCGCCGCGCACAGTGCCAGAATAATCTCAAACAGATTGGGATCGCATTTCACAATTACCACGATGTCTATCGGTCTCTGCCTTCTGGATTTGTCGCGCAGCAAGAATTTCAGGGGGCAAGCCAACTAAATCAGTTCGGTTGGGCCGTGATGCTTTTGCCGTCACTCGACCAACGAAACATCTTCAATCAATTCGACTTCAACAAGCTCTCGTGGGACAATTCCGGGACCGATAGCAATCTGGAAATGGCACAAGCAGTCCTTCCCATTTTTCAATGCCCAAGTGACCCAGGCGCTGACAAGATCGACCGAAGTTGCCCTGGAAACCCCGGCCCGGAAGTCGCGGTATCGAATTATGCGGGCGTCGAGGGAATTAGCAGCATGGCGCTACCTTGTTGGTCGATGCCGTCGGCCCGAACTTCAGGACCGGCGTTTTATCATTTCCCCCCAGGGAGCTGCCGCAAACCAAACGGCGCGCTTTATATCAACAGTGCTGTCAAATTCGCGGACGTGCGCGACGGGCTCAGCCGGACGTTCTTGGTGGGTGAAGTTTCTTCCAAATTGAATCGAAAGTATTGTGCAAATACGTTCATTATTCCGATGTTGCAGATCACCCCGTACAACGGTGTTGCCTGGGCCGGAGTGTATCAGGCGTACCACTCGGATCACGTTCTCTTGAATACGTCCAAGGAATTCAACGACAAGGATAAGAACGGCTCGTCAAACGGTTTCAGCAGTTTCCATCGTGGCGGCGTTTTCTTTTTGTTTTGCGACGGACATGTCGACTTCATTTCTGAAGACATCGACAACATTGACCGCAGCCCGTATGGAACATTTCAAAAACTGTCATCCATCAACCGCAACGAACCACTTGATTGATGAATTCTAAGAGTTCGACTTGTTCGTAGCGTCTGCTTCAGCCTCTGCTGGTACGACGTCCGCGTCGTCGCGCCACGAGGCACAGTCGTCGCAGCTCTGTGAGCAACAACCGAGCCGGCGCATTGTGAAGGTGCCGTGATCACCGTTTTCGGCACAATAGCGGGCGAAAAATTCGCACTCGCCGGCGTGGCCTGAGTACGAATAGGCACCTCCAGCGAGCCAACCCAGATCGGCCGTGCTTTCGAACGAGTGAACGTCGCCTTCATCCGTCGTCGTCATGCGGATTTCGAATTCGTACGGGATGATGACCGCGAAAGTCGCTTTGAAGTGCGCGTGATACGAGTTGACGTCTTGCTTGGTGATGATCGCGCGCAAGCTGCCTTCGTGGCCGTTCATGTCACTGTGCCAGCGCCCTTCCCAACATCCGGCCATATCGTTGCCGGGGTGTGCGTACGTTTGGCAGCAGCCCCAGTTTCGCTCGAACGAACAGCATCCCGTCGCAAGGGAAGCGAACATGAGCATCGTGGCGGCCGCGATAAGCCGCCGAGTCGCCGCTGGCGGCCGGAAAACCGTCGTATCCGATTTGACCCGCAAATCTTTAACAGTTTCGCGGATTGTGTTATGACTCATGAAGATCTCCGTCCGTGGGTGACGCGCCGTCGGCCAATTCGATCAGCTCGCCTTAACGAACTGGTTCCTTATCGCTATCGTCACTGCACGCTTAAGAGTTTTGATAACTATGCCCGTCACGGTAAGTTCTTCGGCCTACCGTCGGCATAACCGACACAAACCCGTTTAATGACGGGGTGGAACATGCCGCTGAAAACATCGGAAATCGTCGACGAGCCCACTCTGAACCTGACGTCGATGATCGACATCGTGTTTCTATTGATCATTTTCTTCATGGTCGGCAGCCAGTTCACCGAGCGGGAAACGCAATACGACATCAATTTGCCGACCGTTTCGAATGCCCAGCCGTTGACAAGCCTTCCGGACGAAATGGTGATCAACCTCAAAGGTGACGGAACGATTCTAGTCGGGCGGCAGAAACGGACGATGACCGAACTGGAAGAAGAACTCGTGGCCGCAAAGTTAAACTATGCGGATCAGGCCGTCGTTATTCGTGGCGAGGGTGCGGGGCCGTATCAGCACGTCATGGATATCCTGTCGGCCTGCCATCGGGCGAAAATTGTGCATATCTCGTTGGCGAACCGAAAGAACCGCGAGGACGAATGATGATTCTGGCGACAGTCGATTTCGTTGAGCGGCTGGCAGAGGCCGTCGGGCAACCGGCGGTTTACGTCGAACGTATTCTGTGGTCGGCGTTGTTGTTGGGTTTGATTTTCGCGTCGATCCACTTGGTGACGATGCTGGTCACGCGCTGGGGCGACAGTGACCCGACCTCGAAGTCGTTGATTTTCTCGGTGCTTGTGCATCTGTCGTGTGCGTTTGGGTTAGTCGCGGTTTCTCCGGCCGAGTCGAAAAAAGACGCAGGTGTGGACGATCAGAAATTCGAAATCCAACAATTGCTGGTCGAAGGCAGCGAGCGCATCGAACTCGACAAGACGGGAGACAACCCGTTCTGGGAAGAGATCGCCGAGAAACCCGACCGGGACTTGGCGCGAGTCGACCGGCCGACCGAGATTGAACCGTTGCAGGGTCCAGAACGGCGTGAGCAACCGGAAACTCCGCCAGACACTGTTGTACCCGATTTGACGCAACTGCCCGAGCAACCGCTGTCGAAGCCCGAGTTACAACGTCAAGCCGCGATTGGAGTCAGTGTTGAGGCGGCGGTGCCGATGAAGATAGAAGACGAAACGGCCGAGGCGCGACCGGAAGTCTCGGTGCCGTCGGTATCGATGAGACGGCGAATCACGAAGCATCCCGATGGGTTGCAAAAGATTCAGGTTGACCGCGATCCCAAGCGTGGTGCCTTGGAACGCGTTGACGAAAAATTCGATCCGACAAAAACCGTCGCTTCAATCGCCGGGCTGAGCAGTCCGAATGCCAGAATCAAACGCCATTCTGACCGTGACACGATTCGTCGTCGAGCAGGTCCGACGCCGCCGATCGTTCCGGACGATGACGCGGGAACGACATCGCCGTCGACATCGGACGGTTCGCGGAATGGTTCGGCCGAGAAGCCGCGTTTTTCGCGGACAAAGAGGCGGGCGGCGCGAAGCGTGACGCAAGGGACAACTCGGCGGATTCGCTCGGAACGAACTCCACAGACACCCGAACGGACGCCGGATCGCTCGATCGAGCTGCCTCGCGGAATTGCACGGGGCGTAACCAGTGATTCGGCGACATTAAATATCGTGCGGCCAAACTTTGATCCGATCCGAACGCGGAAGAACGCCAGTTTGCCGGCGACATACCGATTGCGAATCCTGGCGCGGCGGACCGAGATTGCTCAGAAGTACGGCGGGACTGACGATTCCGAGCGAGCTGTCGAGGCAAGTTTGGCCTGGTTGGCACGTCATCAGAACATCGAAGGTTTCTGGGACGCCGATGGTTTCACGGCCAATTGTCCTGACAATGACCGATGCTTAGGGACCGCTGGCCGTAAATTGCATGGAACCGAAACGCGGCCTCCGGCGGAACGTCGCGCCGGCTTGCATGCCGATTCAGGAGTCACGGCGTTGGCCGTGCTGGCGTTTCTTGCAGCCGCGTACACTCACGAGGATGGCCAATATGCCGATCAGATCGACCGTGCTCTGAGTTGGTTGATCCGCCAACAGCGCGACGACGGATTCTTGGGCGGCGAGGCAACCTATTACGCTCGGAACTACTGTCACGCGATGGCGACTTATGCGATGGCCGAAGCGTACGGCATGCAGAGCGATCCGACCGCCGACACTCGGCTGCGGGCTCCGCTGACCCGAGCAACGGCTTACATCGTCCGCATTCAGAACAGCGATGGCGGTTGGCGGTATCCCACGGGCCGCACGGGAGACATGAGCATGTTTGGCTGGCAACTGATGGCGCTGAAGAGTGCTGAAATTGCCGGTATTCCGTACCCCCAAAAAGCACGAAACTTGATGATTAAGTTTCTGAAGGACCGCAGTCTTGGCCAGCGAAGCGGTTTGGCCGCCTATTGGATTGATCCCAAAACGGGACAGTCGTATCCGCCCAGCGCATCGATGACAGCCGAGGCCTTGTTCTGTAAGCAAATGCTGGGTATCCGCCGTACAAATTCGGCCAGCATCGAGGCCGTCGAGTACATGATGCAAAACACTCCCAAGCGGTCGACGCAGAATTTGTATTACTGGTATTATGGAACTCTGGCAATGTACCAGTATGGCGGCGAGCCGTGGCGAAAGTGGAACGAGTCGCTGCGCGACACTCTTGTCGAAGACCAGCAGACGACGGGCCACGCCGCTGGTAGCTGGGATCCCAAAGCTCCGTGGGGCTCTTACGGCGGCCGCGTCTATTCAACGGCACTCAGCACGCTGTGTCTGGAAGTGTACTATCGGTTCTTGCCTCTGTATCAGCTCGGTGGCCAATACGAGACGGAACGGAACTGATCACGCGGATTCCGTAGGCTCAGATTCGAACACCTGCAACGCTTCGTCGCGCGTTGCGTAATAAGGCCATACGGGGCCGACTTTGATCTGCTGCAAGACTTGCAGAATTTTCTCATTTCCCTGAC
>CAUZVF010000331.1:0-6331 GCA_963582955.1 Planctomycetota bacterium | reverse complement strand
CACAACAACGCATGCCACGCACATTGACCGCAAGAGAATTCGAGAGCCGCGCATGTTTCCCATCTCCATTCTTAACTTTTCTTGAATCGTGCCGCGTCACCCGGTTCGAAGTTTGCCGGTTGCGGAGTTTTTTCGGTAATGATTTTCCAGCTTGCTCCCATTTCCCGCATGTCGCGAAAATCGATCGGTTGGTAGGGAAACTCCAAATGTGGAGTTTCAATCGGAATGCCGCCGCGGTGATGTGATTGCATGGCGGCTTCCAATGCTCCGCTGACGAGCAGCGTGCGCTCGACGGGATACGGTTCTTTGCGATGAACGAACAGATGCTGAATCGCGTGCGAGAGTGCTTTGAACAGACAGCGATTGCCCCACGGTCCGTTGAAGAACGCCGTTGCGCGCGGTTTCGATTCACCCCGCAGTTTGCAAGCGAAGTTCCAGCGACTCGAATCCCGCCCGACTTTCAGGACCGTCGCCCGGAATCCGTCTCGATAAGTCACAAGCAATGCGTGATCGGGGAACAGATTTTGTCGAGACGTTTTTCTGGTTTTCGAGTCGGGCCGCTGCTGACGGCGCGCTTGCATGTTGTTTTCGGCCGTCATCGCCGCTTCGACCAACTGTTGCGACCATCGGCCTTTCGCGACGGCTTGTTGAAACTTTTTGCCCGTCAGCAATTCGATCCGCGAGATCCCCGATTCGCCGCCGTTGCGTGCCTCGACAATCGATTGCAGCACTTCCAATCCGTGAAAGTCGTACGTTTCGACACCGCCACCGTGAATCGACACGGCTTCCTCGATATCGGCACCAGCGGGCAACTCGAACGCCGGTCGCCTTTGAGCCAACGGGACCGAACTTCCCGCCATCAGCGGGAAACCGTGCTTCCGGCTGGTGTCGTACATCTCCTTCGCCCACTCCCAACGGAACGACAGATGTTTGTCATTGAAGAACGGGACATACCGGTTCGAGCGTTTCATCGCGGCCACTGCATGATCGAAGAACCGTTTTCGGGGATACATGCGCTGACCGAGATTGTTAAACGGATAGACGCCATGCTCGCCAATCGACAGCACGGCATCGACGGCGAGTTCTTTTCCGCCGACACAAACCGCTTTGTCGATCGAGGAGAACAACGGAATCTGAAACCGCCGAGATACCTCGCGGGCCAAGTCACGGTCTGGGAACTGATCGGCGTAGAACGAAACCACATCCACACCGGGATCGACCAGCTTGCCATTGAATAGATACGGCTTGATAAAGTTTTCGAGGATGTTGTAGGCGTGCGAGCGAAATCGCAATTCCGTAAAGATTGCCGCGACTCGCGGCCGCTTGACGGCTTGTTCCGCCGCGCCGACGCTTTCCGCTGAGAAGCTTGCACCAACGGCCGATGCCGTCAGAGCGGCGTCTTGCAAAAACGCGCGTCTCGAAAGGGCTCTCATTGGATGATCCACTTGTATCTCCCGTCCAGCGGTCAGATCGAGTTCAATGGATGGTTTCGTTGAACAGCGGCGTTTACCGGATAGTCACCTTTCGTTTCTCCGCGAAAGTAGCGCTTCTTTCGCGGAGCGAAAGGCGACTCTGAATCCGTCGATCGAAGTTTGTGCTGATCCCAGTGTAGGTGTTTCCGGTATCAGTTTCACGCTACGATCTCGAAACACGAATTGATGCGTTTCTTCAGAGATTGAATCAATGAGTACAAACACACGCGGTGCTGATTTAATTGCCGCAGCACTTTCGCGCGCGGGCGTTCAGAATGTATTCACGCTGTCGGGCAATCAAATCATGCCGGTATTCGATGCGTGTTTCGAATCCGAATTGCGGCTGATCCATGTCCGGCACGAGGCGGCGGCCGTTCATATGGCTGACGCGTGGGGACGGCTGACGACGGAGCCTGGCGTTGCAATGGTTACCGCCGGGCCTGGGTTTGCAAATACATTGTCAGCGCTGTACGTCGCTTTGATGGCCGAGTCTCCGTTGGTTCTGATTAGTGGGCATGCTCCGGCCGGCCAACTCGGCCACGGTGCGTTTCAGGAAATGGCACAGGCCGAGATGGCCGGCCACGTCTGCAAGGCATCGTGGACCGTGGCCAAATCTGAACAAATCGGCCACGACGTCGCCCGTGCGTTCCGGATGGCTCGATCCGGCCGGCCAGGCCCCGTGCATGTTGCCGTTCCATTCGATCTGTTGAATGCCGATATCGACAGCTTTCGTTCGGCGATTCCGCCAGTGGACGATTTTCATCCGTTGATGAGTCTGTTGGATGTCGAGTCGGCCACCGCAATTCTGACCGCTTTGAAAGCCGCATCACGACCTCTAATCGTCACTGGGCCCACGACGATGCGCGGCGACGGGCGTCGATTGTTGGACGAATTGAGCACAGCGACCGGCATACCTGTTGTGGCCACTGAAAGCCCACGAGGTATCAATGATCCCAGCTTGGGAGCATTCGCCGAAGTGCTGTCGCAAGCCGACCTAGTCGTGCTGATCGGCAAGAAGTTGGACTTTACGTTGCGGTTTGGGAACGAACCAGCATTCCATCCGGAATGCCGAATCATTCACGTCGATTCTGAAACAGCCGTCTTGGAACGGACAAGCCATAATCTCTCCGGCAGCGCCCGGCTTGTCGGCACGGAACTCGCCGATGCAATTCCGACACTCGAACGGCTGTTACAGTTGGCCTCGGAAGAAGACTGCCAGAAATCGGAATGGTGTGACGAAGTCGAATCGGCAATCGCCTATCGGTTCGACGATTGGTCGCAACTGACGTCGACATCTCCCGGCAGAATGCATGCCGCACAAGTTTGTCGCGGCGTCAACGAATTCCTGAAACAATCAGACGATGCCGTGTTTATTTCGGATGGTGGCGAATTCGGACAGTGGGCTCAAGCGTGCATTTCAACTGCGCATCGAATCATCAATGGACCATCAGGATCGATCGGCAGCGCATTGCCATTTGCGATGGCGGCCCGGCTTGTGTTTCCCGATTCCGTCGTCGTGGCGACGCTGGGTGATGGAACGTTTGGCTTTCATCCGTTCGAGTTCGACACTGCCCTACGATACGAATTGCCATTTGTGGCCGTTGTCGGAAATGACGCGTGTTGGAATGCCGAGCATCAGATTCAGTTGAGAGATTACGGTCCCGGCCGAACTCATTCCTGCGAACTGAATGCAACAGCCTATGACGAGTTTGTTCGCACGTTGGGAGGCTACGGCGAGCAGATCACCAAGCCAGAAGAATTACACAGCGCATTGCAACGCGCTGTTGAGTCGCGACTTCCTTCCAGTTTGAACGTCGCCATCGATCGTCTTGCGGCGCCGGTCTTTCGACGCAATTAGACCTGCGTCCCCTTTCGATTTCCAATAAATGAACAAATTATTCGATATGGTATTTTATGACGTAAATGCTTGTTTTAGAATTAGCCTTTTGCTCTTTGTTCCGTCGGAGCCAACTCGATGAGTCAGCCGGAAAAGGAAAGGCATTCATTCGACCGCAGCAGTAAGTGGCTGATTCAGCACCACGGCGATTCAATGTTGCGGCTGGCTCAGATCCACGACATCGACGACTGGCGCCCGGCGCAGGCCGAGGTCGTCCAACCGCGGCAGTTGCCCGACGGGCTGCTGGAAGCCCGCTTGCATGGCGAGCCGGACTACGACAGTTTTCTATTGGAGGTGGCCACCTATGCCGAACAGCGGACGCAGGAGCAGTTGACCCGCGATGCCATGCTCGTTTACCTCGACCGCGGCGTGTTGCCGGAAGTGGTCGTGCTGGTGTTGGCTCCGAAGGGCAAGCAGCGAGTTGCCAGCGAACGTCGTCTCCGCAGTCGTCTTGGATTGACGAGTGTCACCGTCAAGTGGCGCGTGGTGGAATTATGGAACGTGCCGGCCGAGGAACTGTTGCAAGCGGGCGACGTCGGGCTTGTTCCATGGGTGATGCTGGCTGATTCGTCAGAACGTCCCGAAGCGCTTGCTCAACGGTGCCGCGACGCCATCGATCAGCACGCGCCGGCCAACGAACGGGAGAACTTGTTAGCCGTCGTTCAGGTTTTGCCCGGTTGAGGTATAATGACCCTGACGTATTTGCCATTTTAGGAGGTAAGAAAATCATGATTGAATCGCCGTTAATTGACGAAATCGTTTCGGAAGCCGTTTCGGAAGCGGAATCGAAGACTCTCCACAAAGCAATCATTGAGGTTTTGAAAACCCGTTTTGGCGACGTTCCATCTGAGTTAGAAAACCGTATTCGGTTGGTCCTCGACCAAGACGTGTTGATGCAAATGACGCAACAAGCCGCCGCGTGCCAAGAGCTCAAGGCATTTCAGAAATCGCTGGAGTAAAAAGCGCGTCTCAGAAGATACCAAGGGACGAATTCTCAAAAAGAGTCACGTCTACCTTTCTGTTTGAACGTCGCCATCAATCGCCGCGCGGCATCGGTCTTTCGACGGACAGAGAATAGAACTAACGCGGCGGCGGCGTTTGTCGTTGCGGACTACGCCGAGCCCTGCGCTCCCGATTCCTCGGCGTCGTCAATCCCCAATGATTCCATCCGCCGATAGAGTTTCGGTCGTGTCAGACCGAGTTGTTTGGCGGCCTTCGTTTTGTTCTGCTTGCTTTGTTGCAGCGCGAATTCGATCTGTTCTCGCTCGACTTTCGCGAGGTATTCTTCCAATGGAACGGTCGCCGGCGCAATGGGCGGGCCGACTGTTTGGGCATCCTGGCCCGTTCGGAACCGAAACGGGAGATGCTCGGCGCGAATCAGAGTGTTGTCGCAGGCGGCCCAGCTTTCGTTGACGACCGCGGCCAACTCGTCGATGTTTCCCGGCCAATTGTGTTCCTGAAACTGCCGCAGCACTTCGTCGTCGAGACCGCCGATTTGTTGATCGTGGCCGCGATTATTTTCCTCGAGAAAGTGCTGTGCCAGCAGTGGTATCTCGTCGATTCGCCGCCGCAATGACGGCACTTCGATTTGCAATGGCGTCAACAGATAGTACAAATCGGAACGAAGTCTTCCATCATCGACCGCGGCAGAAAGCTCGGTTGTGGTGCCAGCGATCAGACGCAACGGTGACGTGTTTCGTCGCTGAACCTGCTTAAGACGCTCGATCAACAACGCTTGTAAATCTCTCGGCAAATTCTCGACGTCACACAAGTAAACCGTCCCAGGCAAGATCGCCGATGCAACAGCAGCCTCGTCTTCAACCGACTCGAACAGACGATTCAGAGTTTGCTGCAATTCCCACGCGGGCGACTTGGCACATTCCAACGGGACGAAGCTGCGCGTGCCGATCTCGCTGCCGTAGTGGATGACTCGCGCGATGTGTTCCTTGCCGACTCCTTTTTCGCCGATCAGCAGTAAGCCGAGTTCCGATTGCCGCGCAATTTGAATCTGATCGAGCACACGGCTCATCGGCTCGCCGTCGCCGACCAGCGATTTAATGTCGTATTGCTGCCGCAGAGAAAGTCTCAGTGCCGCCAATTCCGCGTGCAGCCGGCCCGACGCGGATACCTTCGTCGGCGGTGCCAACACATCAAGCGGAGTCATAATTGCCAACACGCTACGCACGCGGCCGTCGTCGTTCAGCGGATAGAAGTGAAGGATGCGCGCGATCGAGCGGCCGTCACGATGGACGATGTAGGCCGGCACGTCGACATGTTCTCCCGTGAACACCTCGGGCGGCGGACAGAGTTTATTCGTCAGCGCCGCCAGTTCGTGTTCTTCAGGATCGCTGGCATATTCGCAAATCTGACCAATTACATCTTCGGCCGACCAACCGGTTAGCTGTTCACACCCGGAATTGAAGAACGCAATCTTGCGGTTCGCTGTCAGGACGAAGACCGGCGTTTGGGTGGCGTGGAGCCAGGTTTCCAGTTTCGGTTTGCGGCGACTCGATTTTGCCATCGTTGGATTTCTCAGATCTCGGTTTGCTCGTTTAACGGCTAGCCGCAGGCGTCGTGCGGTTAGAATTTCGCGGTCGCCTGCGGCTTGCCGTTAAACGATTTCTGATCACGTCGCTCTTAAACGAAGCGTTACAGTGCATTCCGCCGAAAATTCTACAACTATCGCTGCACACGTCCCGATCCTGATCCTTTCATGAGTGCTTCAATTTCCGGTCGTGTGGCGTAATTGAAGTCGCCCTTGATGCTGTGTTTCAGACAACTGGCGGCGACCGCATATCTTAGAGCCGTCTCTGATTCCGAGAGTTCATCAGTCGTCAATGCGATGATCAGCGCACCCGAGAACGAATCTCCCGCGCCGACCCGGTCGACAATGTTGTGGATTTCATAGGGACGGTAATCTCCGTCGTCATGCGTCGGCGCGAAATGAGCCTGCTCGGCTGCA
>CAUZVF010000330.1:0-6339 GCA_963582955.1 Planctomycetota bacterium | reverse complement strand
AAGCGCTTCCTAAATGAGGTGCGATGATGACATTGCCGAGTTTCAACAACGGATGATCGCGCGGCAGCGGTTCAGGGTCGGTGACGTCCAACGCCGCGCAGGCAATTCGACGGCTCTTCAACGCCGCATATAAATCGTCGGTGTTCACGACGGGACCGCGCGCCATGTTCACAAGAATGGCCGACGGCTTCATGAGTTGCAGTCGCTCGGACGAAATCAGCCCAGTGGTTTCGGACGTCAATGGGCAATTCAGCGTCACGAAATCGCTTTCGCGCAACAGATCATCTAACGCGCTGTATGTCGCACGATTTTCGTTTTCAGCATCAGGAATCTGGTTCCGGTTGTGATATAGAATCTTCATGTCAAAGCCGTGGGCACGTTTCGCGACTTGGCGTCCGATGCGTCCCATGCCAACGATTCCAAGCGTACTGCCGGTGACTTCACGTCCAATCAAAATGGACGGATCGTAATGCACAAACTCGGGACTCCGCGCGTAATGGTCGCCCACGACAACATTGCGGGCGGCCGCCATCAAGAGTGCCATTGTCATGTCGGCTGTCGCGGCATCCAAACAGCCAGGCGTGTTTCCAACCGGAATTCCGCGGGACTGCGCGGCGGCGACATCGACATGATCGACCCCGACGCCATGATTACTGATCACTTTCAACAGCGGCATCCGGTCCATCAAATCCCCGTCCACGTCAGGATGAGCGTAGATCAAGATGCCTGCAGCACGCCGTAGTGACTCAGAGTTCTCTGCAACATCCCACGGCAGGATTTCGAAGCCGTCGAACATCCCGATCAAAGCATCCGGCAACCCGTCTGCCATGATGGGTGTTCGTGCCATATTTGTTCTCCGCAAAGATCCCGGTTCCGTGTATTACGGCAATTGAGTGGCGCCCATCAGATAGCGGTCGCACTCTCGGGCGGCTTCCCGGCCTTCGTTGATGGCCCAGACGATCAGACTTTGGCCGCGGCGACAGTCGCCGGCACTGAAGACGCCATTGATGTTGGTGGCGTACTTTCCATACTCGGCCTTGAAGTTTGAACGTTGGTCGGTTTCCAGGCCCAATTCCTTGGCGATGAACTGTTCCGGGCCGCTGAAACCCAGTGCCATGAAGACCAAATCCGCCGGCCATTCTTGTTCGCTGCCTTCGACGACCGAGAAAGGCGCACCATTGCCGCTCGGTTTGCCCCAGTCGACGCGGACGGTTTTCAAGGCCCGCAAGTTGCCGTCCTCGTCGCCAAGAAACTCGCTCGTTTGAATGGCGAATTCGCGCGGGTCGTTTTTCTCGAGCTTTGCGTCGTATGCGGAGTAATCGAACTCGGCGGCGGCCTCGGCGTGGCCGTAATCAGTGCGCAAGATTTTTGGCCATTGCGGCCACGGGTTGTCGTCGGCTCGTTCGTGCGGCGGCTTGGGAACGATTTCGAAATTGATCAAACTCTTGCAACCCTGCCGCAATGATGTACCGATGCAGTCAGTGCCCGTGTCGCCGCCGCCGATGACGATGACGTGTTTGTCTTTGGCGGTGATGTAATTGCCGTCATCGAGATTGGAATCGAGCAGACTCTTGGTGTTGGCATGCAGGAATTCCATGGCGAAGTGAATTCCGTTGAGCCCGCGTCCAGGAGTCTTGCCAAAAAAGTCGTTGGGCACGGTGGCTCCGACGGCTAGTACGACGGCGTCGAAGTCGTCAAACAGTTGCTTGGCGGAAACGTCCTTGCCAATTTGTGTGCTCGTCACGAATGTCACACCTTCAGCGGCCAACAAATCGACGCGGCGCTGGACGGTCGATTTTTCCAACTTCATGTTGGGGATGCCGTACATTAGCAGCCCGCCAATGCGGTCGGATCGCTCGTAAACAGTGACCGCGTGACCGGCGCTGTTAAGTTGTGCCGCTGCCGCCAAACCCGCGGGTCCCGAGCCGACAACGGCAACGGTCTTGCCCGTGCGTTCGTTCGGAGGATTCGGTTTGATCCAACCTTCTTCCCAGCCACGGTCGACGATCGACTGCTCGATGTTTTTGATCGAGACAGGCGGATCGGTGATTCCCAGCACGCACGCGCCTTCACACGGAGCCGGGCAAACACGGCCGGTGAACTCGGGAAAGTTGTTCGTCAAATGCAACCGGTCGAGGGCTTCACGCCAGCGGTCGTTGTAGACTAGGTCGTTCCATTCCGGAATCAGATTGTTGATCGGACACCCCGACGCCATGTTGGCCATCAATCCGCCCGTGTGGCAGAACGGAATTCCACAATCCATGCAGCGCGCGCCCTGCGTTTTCAAATCGGCGACGGGCAACGGGACGACGAATTCATTCCAATCCGCAATCCGTTCGGACGCATCCCGATATGGCAGCGTTCGCCGTTCGTATTCCTTAAAGCCCGTTGGCTTGCCCATCGGTTAGTTCTCTCCGCTGTTCCCTACAACTTCAATTAGCCGATTCTTCTTGCTCGGCCGCCAGTTCGGCCAAAGCCCGCTTGTAGTCGACCGGCATGACTTTGACGAAGTGGCCGAGCAAATTGTCCCAGCCGTCAAGGACTCGCTTGGCGACGTCCGAGCCGGTGTATTCCAAATGGTTTTCGATCAAATCCTTCAATTCGGCAATGTCGGCCATGTCCTCGACTTTTTCAAGTTCCACCATGCCGAGGTTGCAATTCGGTAGGAGTTGATCTTCGGGATCGAAAATGTAGGCAACTCCGCCCGACATGCCGGCGGCGAAGTTGCGGCCGGTGGGTCCGAGGATGACAACTCGGCCGCCCGTCATGTATTCACAACCGTGATCGCCGACACCCTCGATCACGGCTTTCGCTCCTGAGTTTCGCACACAGAACCGTTCGGCCGCCACGCCGCGGAAATAGGCTTCGCCCTGAACAGCTCCGTAAAGAGCGACGTTGCCGATGATAATGTTTTCTTCGGGCACGAACGTCGATTCCTTGGGCGGATAGACGATCAGCCGTCCGCCCGAGAGACCTTTGCCGGCGTAATCGTTCGCGTCGCCTTCGACTTCCAATGTGATGCCGTGAGCGAGCCATGCGGCAACGCTCTGCCCGGCGGAACCGTTAAACTTGATGTGAATCGTGTCGTCGGGCAGTCCGTCCGGGCCATGTTTTTTCGACACTTCGTGGCTGAGCGTCGTGCCGGTCGCGCGGTCGATGTTCTCGATCGGCAGTTCCAATCGAATCGTTTCGCCGCCGTGAATCGCCGAGTGGCATTCTTTGATCAGTTTGTTGTCCAGCACATCAGTCAAGCCGTGGTCTTGCTCGCGCGTGCAATAGACTTGCACTTTGTCATGTGGCTTGAGAGCTGGCGTCAGAATCAAGGACAGATCAATGTCCTTGGCTTTCCAGTGATCGATCGCGTCGTCGGTTTCGAGCAAATCGACACGGCCGATCATCTCGTTAATCGTACGGAATCCAAGTTCGGCCATGATCTGGCGAGCTTCCTCGGCCACCATGAAAAAGAAATTAACCACGTGCTCCGGCTGACCTGTGAACTTCTTGCGCAAGTCGGGATCTTGTGTCGCAATGCCGACCGGGCACGTATTCAGATGACACTTCCGCATCATGATGCATCCGAGCGCGATTAAAGGAGCGGTCGAGAAGCCGTATTCTTCGGCGCCCAGCATTGTCGCAATGACGACATCTCGTCCGGTTTTCAGTTGCCCGTCGGTTTGCAGACGCACACGGCTACGCAGGTCGTTCATGACGAGAGTTTGATGCGTCTCGGCAATGCCGAGTTCCCAAGGCAATCCCGCATGCTTGATGCTGGTCAACGGTGACGCACCGGTTCCCCCTTCGCTGCCGGAAATCAAGATGTCGTCAGCGTGACCTTTTGCCACACCCGCCGCAATCGTGCCGACACCGACTTCCGATACCAGCTTGACGCTGATGCGAGCCGACGGGTTTGAATTCTTCAAATCGAAAATCAATTGCGCCAGATCTTCGATCGAGTAGATGTCGTGATGCGGCGGCGGGCTGATCAGTCCAACTCCCGGCGTTGAATGCCGCGTTGCCGCGATGATTTTGTCGACCTTGAAACCGGGAAGTTCGCCACCTTCGCCCGGTTTCGCTCCTTGAGCAATCTTGATCTGTAACTGATCGGCGTTCGTCAGATACCAACTCGTCACACCAAACCGGCCCGACGCGACTTGCTTGATGGCCGAACGTTTGGAATCTCCGTTGGGCAATGTGTCAAAACGGCCGTAGTCCTCGCCGCCTTCACCCGTGTTGCTCTTGCCGCCCATTCGATTCATCGCGACGGCCAGAGTTTCGTGCGATTCGGCCGAGATCGAACCGTAACTCATGGCTCCCGTACAAAACCGCTTGACGATTTCGCTGGCCGGTTCGACTTCTTCCAGCGGAATTGGGTTGCCTGTCTTGAACTTTAGTAGCCCACGCAGGAAACATTCGCGGTTGTTATGGACATTGACCAGTTCCGAATAGCGGGTGTAAGCGTTCTTGTCGCCCGAGCGGGCCGCTTGTTGGATTTCGGCGATTGTGTAGGGATTCCAACCGTGTTTTTCGCCCGACTTTCGCCAGTGGAAAAGACCCGGATTAGGCAGCAATGGCAATTCTGCCTGATCTCGCGGAGGAAACCCGATTTCGTGCCGGCGGATCCCTTCATCGGCGAGTAGGTCAAAGCCAACGCCTTTGATTCGGCTGGCCGTTCCGGCAAAGCAAGCGTCGATGACTTCGCTGTTCAGGCCCACGGCTTCAAAGATTTGGGCTCCCTTGTAACTCTGCAAGGTCGAGATGCCCATTTTGCCCATGACCTTCAGCATGCCTTTGGCAACGCCCGTTCGATAGGCAGACACGATCGCATCGTCTGTCCACTCGTCGCCGATCATGCCGTCCTCGCGAGCTTGACGAATGGCCTCGAATGCGATGTAGGGGTTGATCGCATCGGCTCCGTATCCGGTCAACAGGCAATGGTGATGAACTTCGCGGGCCTCGCCCGATTCCAATACGATCCCGATGCGGGTTCGCAATTCGTTTCGCACCAGGTGATGATGGACGGCTCCGCAAGCCAGCAGCGAGCTGATGGGAACGCGGCTCGCATCAGCCGCGCGATCCGACAGTGCCACCAAACTATAACCGTCCGAGATCGCCTGCTCGGCTTCGTTGCAAATTCGATCCAACGCAGGACGTAAACCGTCGGCTCCTTCCGAACGGGGGTATGTGATATCGATCGTCTTGGTCTTCCAACCTCGGTGATCGAGGTTCTTGATCGCGGCGAATTCTTCGTTAGTCAGAATCGGATGTGGAACGGACAACCGATGACATTGCTCTTCGGTGGTATCCAGCGGATTGCCCTCGGGACCGATATAGCATTCCAGTGACATGATGACTTCCTCGCGGATCGAATCGATCGCGGGATTTGTCACCTGAGCGAACAATTGTTTGAAATAGTCATAAAGCATGCGCGGCTGATCGCTGAGGCATGCCAGTGCCGCGTCGTTACCCATTGATCCCAGCGGATCCTTCTTGGCGTTGATCAGCGGGATCAGCATGAACTGCATCGTCTCGACCGTATAACCAAACGACTGCATGCGATCCAACAACTCGTCGGACGCCAGGTAAGCCGGCGCGTCGGCCTTTGGCAACTCACTAAGCTGCAAACGCTGGTTTTCCAACCACTGCTTGTACGGCCGTTTGCCGGCGACGTCTTGTTTGAGTTCTTCATCAGGAATCAGCCGGCCTTGTTCGAAATCGACCAGGAACATTTTGCCGGGCTGCAGCCGTCCTTTTGATTTAACGTTGGCCGGTTCGACATCGAGGACGCCAACTTCACTGGCCATGACGACCCTGTCGTCGTGAGTCACATAATACCGGCTGGGACGCAGACCGTTGCGATCCAACACCGCGCCGATGTACTTGCCGTCGGTAAATGAAATCGAAGCCGGTCCGTCCCACGGTTCTTGCAACGCCGAGTAATACTCGTAGAAGGCGCGTTTGTCTTCGGACATTGAATGATGATTCTGCCACGCTTCGGGAATCATCATCATCACGGCTTCTTGTAGCGTGCGGCCGCTGTGATACAGCATTTCGAGGGCGTTGTCGAAGATACCCGAATCGGAACAATCGGGTTCGGTAATCGGGAACAGTTTCTTGATATCGTCACCGAATAGGTCGCTCTGCATGACACCTTGTCGAGCAGACATCCAGTTTGTATTGCCGCGCAGAGTGTTGATTTCTCCGTTGTGCGACATGAAACGGTTTGGCTGAGCACGATCCCAACTGGGAAAAGTGTTTGTGGAAAAACGCGCATGGACCATTGCCAAATGGCTTTGGTAGTCGTCTGCTTGAAGGTCGAGGTAATACTTCATCAACTGCGCC
>CAUZVF010000329.1:0-6344 GCA_963582955.1 Planctomycetota bacterium | reverse complement strand
AAACGTCGCTCAGAGCAATTTGACACACGCATCAACGGATGCTGCTCGGATGGCTGAATCGGTGAGCTAAGAACCCAACGTTTTTTGGAAGTCCATTCCATTAGCCACTTGCACGAGGTGGGCCATCGTCGGAATTACTGAGCTTGTGCGAAGCGAGCCGCTTACGCGATGGGATCAAGTTCAGGAATAGGACTTCCGAACGGCAATATCGGCATGGGGCGACCGCTATAGTCCGGAAAAGCAATCTCAGGGTTGATGCCGAGATGCTGATAGACCGAGGCCCATAGATCGTTTGGCGTGAGTGGACGTTGGACGGGTTCTTCGCCTTTTCGCGTGGTCGCACCAACCACTTGGCCGGTCCGCATTCTGCCACCGCTAACCAGGATGCTCATTGAATCGGGCCAGTGATCTCGGCCGGGCTGTTTGACACCGGTGCTGGTTCCGGTTTGTGAGTTAATTCGCGGTGTCCGGCCAAACTCGCCGCTGACAATCAGGATGACGCGTCGGTCGAGACCGCGAGCGTAGATGTCCTCGATCAGTGCGGTAATCGTGCGGTCGTAAATGGGAAGACGCACGCGGAAGTCGTCGAAGATGTGTGCGTTCACGGCGTGGCTGTCCCAGTTGTAGGTCCCGTTCTTCGGCCATTCCACACCGGATACAAACGGGTTCTCCATCACCACGGTCACCCAACTGACTCCTGCTTCAACCAACCGGCGCGCGAGCAAGGCTCGCTGCCCCCATTGATGCCGCCCGTAGCGATCGCGGAGTTTGGCGGGTTCCTGAGACAGATCAAAAGCTGCTCGGGCTTTGGGCGACGTCACCATATTGAGCGCCCGTCTGTTGAAGGAATCGCCGCCGTCCATCATGCCGCTGAGATCAATGTCGCGTCGAATTCGGTCGAGTCCGTTCAGCAATGCGGTTCGGTCATCCAGACGTGCTTCGGAAACACCGTCGACCAGTGACAGATTTTTGATCTCGAAGTCATCTGCATTGGGATCGGCGGAAATTCGGAATGGATGAGTTCGAGTGCCCAAGTAAGCCGCACCGAAACTGAAAGTGTCGACATTATTCACGCGGCCGTCGCCCGTGACGATGTAGTCATACAACCCGCTGGCGTTGGGTCGGTTTTCGCGAACTCGCGAAACGATCGAACCGACCATCGGATGATCGTTGACAAAACCATCCGGTTTCTTTGGAATCCGTCCCGTCAGAAACCGCTTGTGGCCTGCGTCGTGATTGGCCGAGTGATGATGAATCGATCGGATCAACGTGAACTTGTCCGCACAACGAGCGTGTAACGGGAGCAACTCGCAAACGTCGATTCCCGGCACGTTTGAATGAATCGAGCGAAAATCCCCCCGGTACGCCTCGGGCGCATCTGGTTTCAAATCGTAGGTTTCCATGTGTGATTGACCGCCCGGCAGCCACACGAGAATAACCGACGTGTCAGGTTCGGGAGTCATCGGGCTAGCCGACAGCGAGCGAGCTTTCAACAAACCTGCAAGCCCCAGCCCACCTACAGTGGCTCCACCCAACTGCAACGCGGAGCGGCGGGATATCGGACCCGAGCAATACGTTGGAGTTGTGTTCTTCATTAGTTTGCCAAGTGCGGATTAATGTTAGCCGATATTGCCCGATTTGATTGAGCGTGAAACCGATCCCAGCTCGAGGTGTCTCGATGATAACATGGTGCGCTCTCACGAGTCTATCCACGGTGATTCTCGACATCTTCTCCCCCGCAGCCACGATTTCTGGGTCACGACCGCCCAAAATATCTGTGGAAAGCCCCTTGCCCAGCTGGCAATCATACGGATCGTCTCAAGAACCTGGTGGACGTGACACCTCTCGTCAAACGACCCATTTTTGATTTGCAGCAAGTAGTGGCTTCGGGCCGTTGTCTCAGACCGCCATACGTTTTTTGACGCACGCTGGGCGTGCCCTCAAACGGTCACCTGGAGCAATTCGACACACGTATCGACGGGTGCCCCTTCGGTGGCCGAGTCAGTGAGCTAAAAACCCAACGTTTTCTAACTTGGCCCGACTTAAAGGGTCAAACTTTGCCTACCTGCCATCAACGACATCGTTGCACGTGGCACTTGCATGATTGACGATCTGCGTGTTCAAGAGTAAGTTCATCCCGCTAAAGCTCGGGTAGTACTCCTTTCTTAGAGCAGGGAAGAATCTTTAGAGGGTTGGGCATGATTTTGAGAACCGCGACCGCGTCCTGTGGAATCACTATCGCCCTATCGTCCTTCTTGACCATCGGGGTAAGCGCGTCCTTCGCTCAGCCGGAAAAGTGGGCCGATCCACCCTACATCCAGCTATCGAAGAACATGACGCTGGCTGTCAAAGCCCTGCCCCACGTCGGTAAGATCGACTGGAAGCTCGAGAGAATACCTTTCATCGATGATAGCCCGCGGGCAGGAATTAGCGGAGCGGGGTTGGCCGTCGTGGACGGCAAGATTTACCTACTGGGTGGATTCATCCCCGCCGGCGACGGCAGCACCGATCGCGCCAGCCATCGGACCTCACGATGGACCTACCGCTACGATCCCACAACGAAGAAATGGATGAAACTGCCGGATATGCCCGGGAGGCGAGAATACACGCGTGCCATCGCAACCAACGACGCGATTTACGTGGCCGGTGGCAGCATGCAACGCAAGGGAAACCCGCGGGGTGAACTCGTCTCCAATGATTGCTTCAAGCTGGACCTGTCGAAGAAACCGCCAGCCTGGGAGACGCACGGCAAACTGTCCGTGCCCCGCACGCATATGGGCGT
Source organism: Planctomycetota bacterium (assembly GCA_963582955.1). Classification (GTDB taxonomy): domain Bacteria; phylum Planctomycetota; class Planctomycetia; order Planctomycetales; family Planctomycetaceae; genus CAUZVF01. The sequence goes on along the minus strand of CAUZVF010000329.1, from coordinate 3,562 downwards.
CGGACGCGTCGGTGATTACCTGATCGTGGCCGGGGGCGTCAGGTGGGATCCCGAGAATGGTTATCATGAGTCCACCATCAAGGGCACGACCGACGTGTTCGACCTCTCGAAGCCACAGATGGGTTGGCAATCCAGATCCCCGATCCCCGGCGTCGGCCGCGGATGGGTCGCGTCTTCCCCATGCAAAGACTTCTTCTACGTATTCAGTGGTCTGACCTTCGACAAAACGAAAAACAGCGCCTGGGTCGATCAGTGCCTGAAGTACGACCCGAGGTCCGACCAGTGGACCAGGATTGCCAAACCGCCAGTATGGGTCTCCGGTTGGGAAGGTGCGACCTACCGCGACCGCTATGTCATCATTGTCGGAGGCTGCGTTGGACCGACCACGGACCCGTACTCGAATGGCAATCTTTGGAACGACCTTGCCTTCGTATACGACACCGAAAGCGACGGTTGGGGGAGAATGGACGGCACCCTCCCTCCGGCTGCGGTGTACAACGACGTCGGCGTTGTGGTCATCGGTGATACGATCTACGTCGCCGGAGGCGAAGGGCCGCGCGGCAGCCACTTCAATCATTTTGCCATCGGTCGCATTAAGCTGAATCGATCTAGTGGTTTTAGGTCGACGGCAACAACGGAGCAGCGGGAGTGATAAGAGACGTGACGCAAAGAAATTTGTAAGAGGAGTGCCAGCGTCAATTCCGGACAATGCTTTCAACATGTCGCGGCCGGATCACACGACTACACATCGCCTTCGAGTTTCCCCAATTCGAGGCGAATTGTGTCAAGTACTCGTCAGACCGTGAGAGTTTTTGACAATCTCGAGAACCCACCCTTTGATGACACAACCACGCCGCAAAGGAAACCGAGCCGGTGGCGGCAACATGCGTGGAGTGCCAGTCGGCTATCGCGATCAAGCCGAAGCCTATTTCAAGCGACTTGCGGAAGAAAAGTGAAATGCGTCAATCAGCCGGTATGGAATCGGAGAAAGTGATGGTCAGAAACATGAATCATTTGAAACAAACGAGGACATTAGTTTTTGTCACGGTATTGACCGTCGTCATGTTTTGCATTCCAGGCATCGCCGATGACAAGCCGCGTGGCGTGATCCAGTGTTCGAATCTGATTTACGGGAAGAACAAATCCTCAGTCTGTTACAGCCCCGGTTTCCTGAAACAGATTCAAAGGGACTCGAACATCAAAACTTCAGCCAAATTCACTCCGGTCAAGGTTGAATCGGCCGAGATGTACCAGTATCCGTTCGCCGTGATGACCGGCGAAGGAGCATTCAGCCTGGTCGAACAACAGCGGACAAGCCTGCGGAACTATTTGCTAAACGGTGGTTTTGTCGTTGCGTCGGCCGGTTGCAGCAGCAGCTCCTGGGCCAAGAGTTTCCGCAAAGAGATTGACAAGATCTTTCCGGACACACAGTTGAGAGAAATCGACTTTTCGCATCCGATCTTCCACAGTGTTTACGACATCGACAAATTGGACCGGACCAAATCATCCGGACAGGCCAAATTGGAAGGCCTCGAAGTCGACGGAAAAATCGTCTTGATCTTCAGCAGCGACGGACTGAACGACACATCCGATGCCGGCGGCAACTGCTGCTGCTGTGGCGGAAACGAGATTAGGAACGCACGGCAGATTAATGTGAATCTGCTGGCATACACACTGACACATTAAATGTTCACGGATCGAGTCGGTTGGGACGACTTGGGCAACGGGCCGGAGCTAGTGAGTTCAAATATCGGATACATGATGAGAACTTTGTCAAAAAACATGATCGTTGTCGTTTTCGGCACGCTGGCATTTCTCAGCATGGCACCGGCTATCCACGCCATCGATTTCCACAAGAGTATCAAGGAAGCTCGCGATGCCGATAAACAGAATCGGCCAATCGTGGTGAGCTTCGGCGCTGTTTGGTGTGGCTGGTGCCGAAAAATGACATACGATACCTTGACCGACCCAAAAGTCGAAAAGGTTGCGGACCAATTCGTCTGGGTCAAAGTGGATATCGACAAAGAACAGGAACTGGCCGCCCGATTTCGAGTTCATGGTGTGCCGCGCACGATCATCCTCGATCCCAAGGGGCGTCTGCTTGGATCACACGGCGGGTACATGCCGGCGGACCAATTTGTCGCTTTCTTGAACGAGAGTTTAAAGAACCCTAATCCCGAGGAACTCTTACCAGCGCTACTGCGACGCCTCGCCGAGCCGAAATCGGCGGACGAACAACGTGATGCCGTTACGCAACTGGTCGAGCGGCTGGCACTCCCCGATCGGCAGCAGCGGCAGGAAATCCTTGATGCTATCAAGAAGAAAGGCTCGGCGACGTGGCCCGTCCTGTCCGACTTGCTGGCCGACGACCGATTATCCATCCGAGCCGCCGCTGCCGGCGCATTAAAGCACGCAACATCCGCGGAACTTCCCTACCATCCGTTTGCCAAAAGGCAACGACGCACTCAACAACGCGGCGCATGGCGGGAATGGATCGCTCAACAACCGCAGGTTGGCCAAATTGGTCAATGAGGATATCAAGACCGGTCGTTGAATAGCAGTTCAGAGAAAGGAATCTCGGGGCAATTGCAAGGTCGACTGTTTTCAGAATTTCATTGCTTTTCTGTGTACCGACCGATGGTCGCTTGTCGGCATCGGATGTAAGGGACTGTAGTGGCAGGACGCCGACGACGGGACGAATGCCTGCCCATTGTCGTGCGGCGGTTATGAATAATGCCGGTCGGGTTCCATCGTGCCAAAGTTGCGGCGGGAGTTCAATTGGGGCGTGGTGTGGTAGGATGGGTTGAGTCATGCGGTGGCGTAAATCTTGTTTGGCGGGCAAGGCGATTCACTGCGGCGCGGCATTTAGCACGTTGATGATCTGTGCCTCACGTTGAACTCGGTGCGTTATGAACCGGAACGCGATGCTCGCATGCGTGTTGATTCTCACCGCGTGGTTTTCATTCATCGTCTCGTTATGTCTGCCAGCATTCACTCTGAGAATCGATGGGATCGACCAGTTGCTTGGCGAGCCGGCACCCTTTCCCGGTTGGATTGCTGCAATTATCTGCGGGTATTTCTGGCCGGCAAACGTGATCTTGTTGTTTGGCCCGGTTGCCCTGTGCGTTCCGATACATCGCTGGTTAGGGCGTGCTGTTGCAATTCTCCTAATCCTGTCTGCATTCGGTAGCGTTGCTTTCTTTAACATTATTGAACCTGTCCATTCCGGGTACTGGTGCTGGCTTGCTACGTTACTCTTGATGGCGGTCGGTTTCCTGGTCAGATCCTGCGTCGTCGGCCAACAACGCACCGAGCCGCAAAGTTCGGCATCCATGCCGAATCGCCTTGAACTGTGAGTAACGTTGGAGTCTCATAGAATCCTAGACATGCACGGCCGCCATCAGTCGCAGCGGCGGCGACGGCCGTGCGGACCCGTTGCGCGGTCAACAAACCATTCATGAACCCAAACACGATAGCCCTGTTCGCAGACGGACAGTTTTCTGTCATCTTTCTAGGTCCGCTTGCACTGAGCGTCGTTGCCACGCTCTTTTACCTCAACTCG
>CAUZVF010000328.1:0-6351 GCA_963582955.1 Planctomycetota bacterium | reverse complement strand
TCGGCTCATCATCACATGATCGCGTTAAAAAAGACTCGGCCGCATCCAATCGGCCTGCACATGGGCACGCGCACCGCCACGTTGGTTCAACTGGCCGGCCCGACGGATGCGCGCGAAGTCAATGCGATTGGGCATTGTGAAATCCCATTCCACGAGAATGAAAGCACCGACGAGCACGAGCAGGAAGCGGCCGCCGCATTGAAGAAACTACTGTCAGACCATGAATTCAAAGGTAAGGCCGTCGTCAGTTGCCTGGGATCGCAAGAGTTGTTCGTTCAAAACGTGCGAGTGCCGCAACTGCCAATGGAAGAATTGGAAAAGGTCGTGCGTTGGGAAGCCGAGGAGCGGCTGCCGTATCCGATCGACGACGCCGAAATTCGTCATCTTCTTGCGGCACAAGTCCGGCAGGATTCGAACATCAAGCAGGAAGTCATTCTGATGGCGTGCCACCGCGGAGTTGTCGACCGGCACATTCGCATCTTGGAACACGCCGGATTGTCGCCCGCAGCGATCGACGTCGAACCGTGTGCCGTTCTTCGCGCCTTTCGTGCCAACGGGCAATCTGAAACTGAAGGCGAGCAACAGCGCGTGGCATGTCTGCATCTCGATCACGAAGCGACGACCGTGATCTTTGCCGAGGGAGATCAGATCCTATTTTTGAAATTCATTCCCAACGGCGGGTATCAATTAGATCAAGCCGTCTCACGGCACCTAGACCTTACTCTCGAAGAAGCAGCCGCGATGCGGTCGGATGTATCGGCGGCCGAATCGCTCGACACGGAAAACGAAGTTCATCGGTCGGTGATCGACGCGATCCGTAGTCCGCTCGAATCGATCGCCACCGAAGTGGAATTGTGCTTGCGTTATTTCAAAGTGACGTTTCGGGGAACTCCGTTGGACCAAGCCATCCTCACGGGCTGCGAAGCGAATCCGTGGTTGGCCGACTTCTTCGAGAATCGTCTCGGTACGAAGTGTGATTTGGGAAACCCATTCGACTGCTTGGAATCGCAACCCAACGCGCCATCCATACTTGAACGCTCGGGCCGTTGGACGACGGCGGTCGGCTTGTCATTAAAAACGTAGCCCAGGATCATTGAATCGATGCAATCAATCGATTTTCTTCCAGCTAGCTATCACGAGAATCGAATTCGCCGCGGTCGCAAGATTTGGCGGCGGGCAATTCTCGCGATTACACTGACGCTGATCGTCATCGGCACGGTTGACCAGCGCCGTAAGCAGAGCCAATTGGCAGCCAAATGCCGCAAGGTCGAGCAGCACGCCAAAAAGCTGACGAATTCACTGGAAAGCGCTGACGATCTGCGACGCCGCAAGCATGAACTTCGCGCGAAAGCCAATTTGATTACGTATCTTCGAGTCAACGTGCCGTCGACGCTGCTGATTTCGACGGTCACGAATTCGCTGCCCGAATACGTCAGTCTGCATAGCTTTCGGTCGACTTACGAGATCGGGGAATCCGCCTCCGCCAAAGACAGAAACAAACCGGCTGGCAAAGGTAAGCGAAAGAAAAAGAAGGGCAAGAAGGACGCTGAGGAATCCAAGCTGGCCGCGGAGATGGATTCCGAGATGCTGTCGCAAAAGAGCAAGTTGAATGACGTGTTCTTAACGCTGACCGGCATTGCTCCCGATGATGTCGCCATCTCGCAATACCTCGGCAATTTGAACGACACGAGTATTTTTCAGGAAGTCAAGCTGATCTATGCCGATCAGACAATGTTGCGCGATTTGCCGATGCGAAGTTTCGAGATTCGGCTCAGAGTTAAGAAACCAGGGTCAGTGGTTGACAAATCAGACCAAGTTGCCGGCAAGACAAACAGGCGTTCGGCCTAACGGCCGTGGGAACGAACAATGAAGTATTCCGTCGGACGAGACACAATCCTGACAATTCTGGGACTGGCCACGATGGTGGTCGCGTTCGTGTTCATCGTCTATTTGCCTGGGAAAAAGAGTTGCGACGAAATCAATCAAAAAATCGCGGCGGCATCGAAGCAGATCGAGGGAATTCCTTGGAAAGTCGCCGAACTTGATTCTCTGCACGGCGACATTCGGCGGCACGAAGAGTTTCTGAGGGACAACGTTCGCCGATTTCCCGATCAGGCCGACCTGCACAATGTTATTCGCGACATCGCCGATCTCGCACGGGCGGCCAACCTGGAAGTCACCCAACTGAAACCTCAAAAAGCCGTGATTCACGAAAGCTACGAGATCATTCCATTCGAACTGACGATCACGGGGCGATTTTTCGGAGTCGCACAGTTCCTGCACGGCATCGAAAGCCGTGAGCGGCTGTTTTCATTCCAGGAATTTAGCCTAAATAGTGACACTAAGCGGAATCCGGGAGTTGTAGAAGGCGAGATGTACTTTTCCGTTTATATCCGTCGCGCGGAGATTTCCGATTCTAACGAAAATAACGATAGTGCCGTTCAACTTCGGGCCGATAGAAGAAGAAGGTGAATCCTTCATCAACCAATCAATCGATTTGACAGGAATTCATTCGTGAAAGTATTGTTCCAACAACTTGTCCACGACATGAAAGCGAGCTGGAAGAAATCAGCCGCGCTGGGCGTGCTGTTGCTGTTTGGAATGTGCTTTTGGTTACCTCAGCTCATTGGCGTGTTCGAAGGTAAAAAAAAGAGCCGTCCGAAATCGCCCCAGGTGGCCACGGCGAAACAGCAGACAGCAGCGGTCCCATCCAACTCCGTGAAAACCGCCAGCAAGAAAGCCAACAAAACCAACCTCAACAAATTCACCTGGGAAAACATCGAGGAGATGCTGAAATCGGATCCACTAACGCGGTCTGTTCCCGTGGCGGCGATTGCGAGCAATCCATTCCAAATCAACTTCGACTTGTTTCCCCCGCCAGTTGATTTCGAGCCTGAGCCAGACGGTCCGCCAAAAAAGACGGCTGAAGAACTTGCGGCCGAACTCGCTGCCAAGTTGAAGGCACGGCTGACTCCCAAGTTGCCTGAAGGGCTGGTTCTCAAGAGTACAATGATCAGCTCGAAGGCACGAGCGGCGTTCATTAACAAGAAACTGTACTTTGAAGGCCGGCCAGTCGAAGCGGAAGACGGCGGAGATCCATACATCCTGAATGCCATTTATCCGCGCAAAGTGATTTTGACGCGTGAATTGGATGTCTACGAATTGAAGATCGAAAGAAAACAAGTTGGCGATATCACGATCAAGAAAACGGCCGCCAACTGAACAAGGTTTTGCGGACAATCGAATTGAATCCCCACCGACCCCGCGTCGGTGAGAGAATGACTTGAGAGCTACCTCATTTGCGTAGCACGTGAGTCACCCTTCCACCGACCCCGCGTCGGTGGTGACTGGCCATTCATTGACGCAAGTCGGTGAGATTGAAATGTGTGCGTTGTCAAGGACGACAGGCAAACGATGAATTCATCACTTCGTGCAGCCAATCGATCGCTGCTGCTCAGCACAATCTTGATGTTGCTGTTCGGTCTGGCTTTTGTGTGGAGCCTTCCGGATCGATCTGGGACGACCGTCATTGCACAGGCCAAAGCTTCCGAATCAGCCGCGGCGGCCGATCCGTTCGAGTTCGACAAGCCCGCCGCGCGCGCTGGCGACCGCGACATCGCCGGAAACAATGTTGCATCAGCACGTCGAACGACAACACATTCGTCCCGCCAGAAACCGTCGCATCACGCACAATTGCGGAACCGAATTGCCGCCAATCCGGTCAATTCTGAACAATTCACGGTGAAATCGCGTCACCAGCCAAGCCGTAATCCTCCGAGTCCGACGCCGCAATCACGTCACGACAGCCGAGCTGTCCGCCAAGACGGTTCGGTCGGCGCGGTGTTGGACGGTACGTTGGAACCGTCTGAACCCGAGACTGCCGAGCGTTCAGCACATCAGTTCGTCGAATTGCTCCCACGCCGCGAAATCCAGTTCAACGCGTTGTCGTCATCACGCCGAGAAATTTCGTCATCACGGATCGACGCGCGGCTGGCCAGCATGGAAACAAAACTGACTCAATTGGCTCAGGCTCAATCCCAAAAGCCAGCACCACAAACGAGTGAAACCGCGCAGTTGTTGCAGCAACTTCAACAGTCGGCTCAACAACTGCAACAATCGGCTCAGATTCAGAATCTCACGAATGAGCTGATGCAACTTAAAGGCAACGTGGCAGGCCAGGCCGGGGCCACGGCACCCGTCACTCAACCGGGGAAGAAGTCTGTCTCGGTCATCAAGGCATCGCCGGTAAAGGAAGACGTGATCGAAAGCCTGACGATTAACAACGAAGGTATCGGTGAGGTTCTTTCGTCTCTCGGGCAATTTTCCGGCCTCAACATTCTTTCCGGAAAAGGCATTGAAGGCACGGTGACCGCCAATTTGCAAAACGTCACGGTTGAAGAGGCACTGGACGCAATCCTTCGCTCGAACGACCTGTATTATGAACGCGACGGCGACTTCATCTTCGTGATGACGTCGACCCAGATGGAGGCCCGCAAAAACATCAAGCGGAAGCTGGTCACGCGCGTCTTCCTGCCGCACTATGTCAAGGCGGCGACACTGCTGTCGCTGGTCAGCCCCATGATCACGAAGGAAGTCGGCTTCATTGCCGCCACCGACGCCAACGAAGTCGGCATCTCACGCGACGCTGAAAGCGCGGGCGGCGACAACTTGAGTCAAGGAGATGCTCTGGTGGTCCGCGACTACGACGACATCATCGAAGAGGTTGCGAAGGTCGTCAAGGAAATGGACGTGCCACCGATGCAGGTGGTGATCGAAGCCATGATTCTGAGCGTTAGTCTGACCGATTCGATGGAATTTGGCGTCAACTTCGCGTTGCTGAACGATGCCCAGAGCGAATTGTTGGTGTCGGGTAATGGAGCGACATTGAATGGTACGACACGATTTCCGACCGCAAACGATCAGAATATCATTCCCCCGGCGGGTGAATTTCTCGCGGCAACGGCGGGGTTGAAATACGGCCTGATCCGAAAAGATGTCGCGGGCTTCATCCAGGCGCTCGAGAGCATTGCCGACACGAATTTGGTGGCCGCTCCACAACTTCGCGTCCTCAACAAACAAAAGGCTGAACTTATCATTGGCGACCGGATCAGTTACCGGACATTGACGTTCAATGGGACTCAAACGGTTGAAAATGTGAACTTCCTCGATGTTGGCACCAAGCTGTTGCTGCGTCCCTTCATTTCGCCTGACGGACTCGTTCGGATGGAAATTCATCCCGAACGAAGCTCCGCCACAATCGACCAGGCAACGGGGCTTCCGAACCAGACGACGACCGAAGTGACGACCAACGTCATGGTCCGCAACGGTGAGACCGTTATCATCGGCGGCTTGATCGAAGAACAAATCAGCGAGTCGATGGTAAAGATTCCACTGCTCGGCTCGTTGCCACTGATCGGTCCCTTGTTTCGCAACAAGGAAGAACGAATCAACCGCACGGAATTGATCATCCTGCTAACTCCACGAATCGTTGACGAAACCACGACCGCTTTGGAAGGCGCCGAAGGGAAAGCTGCATTCCTGGACCGGGCACAGTACTTCAACGAGCATGTCGCACCGATCAATCGATCGAATCTGGTTCGCGTACAGCGAGAACGTGCCCAACTGTATTACGACCGCGGAGACAACAAGAAGGCCCTGCATTTCGTGAACGAAGCTCTGCGGAACGGCAAAAACGACCTGAGATCCCTTAAACTAAAGCGGCAAATCGAAGCGGCACTTAGCGAGCGAAAACTGAAGTGGCCGCACTGGCCGCCCAAAAACGAGTTTGTCGAGTCGAAAACGAAAAATGATTCCACGCATGAAGAAGAATTCCTACGTCCGACCAAAGCCGAATCGAAATAGGCCGTCCACGGTCCTGTTCGGCCTATTGCTGCTGTTTCCAATCACCGCCGGCTGCATGACAGCCGGACGGCAGGCCAACGTCTTGGAACATGGGCATACGTTTCCAATTCGTAACCGATCGTTGGGAATTCCCGGTGCCGAATTTGCCAGCCGGCGGCGAATGCCCGAATTACCGTTCACGAGCGACACGCCTCGCGTGCGTGGCCAAAAGCCGGAACAGAATGTCGCCCAGGCACGGAACACGAAATTTCCAACGCGTCCGCTTCACGACGACAAGACAGACGCTCTGACGGCCAAGGCCCGCCAACTCTATCGAGAAGGTCGGCTCAGCTCCGCGTGGAAAATATTGAAATCAATCCGTCGCCGAGAATCATTTTCGCCTCACGCGTTCGAACTGCAAGCCGAGATTGCTCTGGATTCCGGGGACCATGAAGAGTACGTCAACACGTTGCGCTCCGCATTGGCGGCGAATCCCAACTCCGCACGCAT
>CAUZVF010000327.1:0-6360 GCA_963582955.1 Planctomycetota bacterium | reverse complement strand
GTGATGTGTATCCGGCATCGAAAGAGAATCCCCGTTACAGCGAAGGCTCGATCATCGAGTTGCGTGATGGTTCGCTGTTGTTCGTGACGACCGAGTTCATCAAAGGCGGCTCTGATTTTTCGTCGGCTCAGATCGTGGGACGCGTCTCGAATGATCAAGGACGAAAATGGGGACCGAAACGAGTCTTGCAACAAAACGTTGGTAAGCGAAACGTGATGTCGGTGACGCTGCGGAGGCTCGCGTCGCCGGTTCGTGAGTCGACGCCGATTGGAATGTTTTACCTCATCAAGAACGGATTCGACGACCTGGATGTCTACCTGAAAATCTCGCATGACAATGCAGCTACTTTCGGCGAACCAATCCTGGTGACGAACAAACCGGGTTATCACGTATTGAACAACGACCGAGTGACATTGTTGAGTTCGGGACGACTGTTGGTTCCCGTGGCTTCGACGGCTGATGTCCGCAAGGTCAACCATTTCGTGTCGCAGTGTTTTATTTCCGATGACGCCGGAAAAACCTGGCGAGTGGGAAAAGGAAACGTTGATTTGCCGAAACGCGGTGCGATGGAACCGGAAGTGTTTGAAACAACCGACGGCCGCGTCGGCATGATCATGCGAACTCAATTGGGACATATCGCCATCAGTTACTCGGAAGACGGCGGTGACACTTGGGCTGATCCCAAGTCGTGGAACGTGAAAGCTCCCGAAGCTCCCTCGACGTTGCGGCGCATTCCCGCAACAGGCGATCTGTTGCTGATTTGGAACAATAATTACAAATCCGGTGCTGGCCATGGCGGCAAACGCACTCCGTTAACCGCCGCGATTTCCGCGGATGACGGCAAGACGTGGACACACATCAAGAACTTGGAAGATCGTAACGATCAGTCGTACGCCTACGTCAGTCTGACTTTCGTGCGGAATCGGGCCGTGATGAGCTATTACGTCCGCGACGAAAAGACCGGTTGGATTTCGTCGCGGTTTCGTTCGCTGCCCATTCGTTGGTTCTACGAATAATCACGCCGTCTACCATAACTCGTCACGCGGTTTCATCGGCGCCTCTTCGGCGAGCTGTTCGAGAAGTTCTCTTGCGTGGTCGCTCAATTCATCCGGGATCGCGATCTTGACGACGACCAGTTGGTCACCGCGTTGTCGAGTCTTCTGATCTGGGAATCCTTTCTCTCGCAACCGCAGCTTCGTGCCGCTGGATGCACCAGGAGGAATCGTGACAACGACATTTCCTTCCGAAATCGTTGGCACTTCGATTTTCGCGCCGAGCGCGGCTTCTGAAACAGTGATCGGCACGTCAATCAGCACGTTGTTTCCCTCGCGGCGAAAATAGGGATGCGGAGCGACATTGACTTTCACGAGCAAATCGCCGGACGGGCCGCCGTGCTGGCCCGGCTGTCCTTGTCCGGCCAATCGGATCGACTTGCCCGAAGCAATCCCAGCGGGAATCGTGACTGCCAACTTTTCACCGTGGCCACCGACCGAAGCGGGAAGTTCATGCTTGCCGCCTTCGGCGGCGACTTGAAACGGCACCGTGATTTCCGCCTGCCGGTTTTGTCCTTTTGACGGACGACGTGGTTGAGGTTGCCGTGATCTGCGGCCGCCGCCGCCCCCGCCTCCGAATGCTCCGCCAAACAGATCGCCCAAATCAATCGAGGCACCGCCGTCGCCGAATTGTCCACTGAAGATATCGCCCAGGTCGACCGGACCGGACCCGGTGTTCCAAGTTCGCGGGCCGCCGCGGAATGTTTTTCCGAATTGGTCGTATTGTTCTCGTTTTTCTTTGTCGCCGAGAACTGCGTAGGCTTCCTGGACCTCGCGAAACCGCTCGGCGGCGGCTTTGTCATCGGGTTTGACGTCGGGATGATTCTCGCGGGCCAGTTTCTTATACGCTTTGCGAATCTCGTCTTCGGAAGCGTTGCGGGAAACTCCCAGGATTTTGTAGAGGTCTTCGGACATCTAGCTCTTTATAGCTTTTTTCTTCGCCAATTTCTTGCGACGTTGGCGATTGATGCAGAATCGGCACTTTCGGCTCAGGTAAGTCCGTGGACCCAATCCCGTTTGCTTCGTGCTTTGTCGAAAGAACGGGATCCTCGCCGGCCATTCGGTCGCGCAACCTTGGCACGTCCGATGCGCGAGGCTCTTGCCGTTCTGCTTGGCCTTCTTCCGTAATTTCCGCGCCTGACCTTCAAAATCCTTGATCATTTGCTTGCGTTGTTCGTTCCACCGTTTCTTGGTTCGACGGATGAACTTGGCCCGGTTGCGTTGCCGTTTCGTCACCGAGAACCGCATGCGGATCACGTCCTTCCACGGCCGTTTTATGTTTAGACGTGTCTGATGATAGATGACGCGACGCCGGCTGACGATTGGCTCGTAATCTTTATTCCACAGAATAGCGATCAGTTCGGGCGTGCTTCGTTCGCTACGTTCGATGAGGTATCGGTGGAATTGCCGCTTTTGCTCGTCCGCGAACCGAACGGCCTGTTTCGAACGTCTTGATCGTTCTTGATCGACAATGCCCAGCCTTCCCGCCTTCTTCGACAACGAATAAACGCTGTGGCCGGGCAAGTGCTTCGGGGCTGCGGCGATTTTGCGCACGCTCCAGCCCCGCGCCATTAAATCACACAGAGTTTTCTCCTCTTTCGCCGACCATTGCTTGCGCGGAATACCGTCGCCAATCAGATTCATCCGTGCCGCTTTGTTGCGGATTGCCGACTTTGAACGGTTCTCGATCTGGATCGTTTCGGGAGTGTATCCTTGCTGCAATAGAAGTTGCAGCCGTGCAATCTCCGCGTTCGTCCATGATGGTCCCGGCATGACAGAATTCCACTTCGTTCGAGTCCGACTTCGCTTCCAATCAACGTGAAATGGCGGGACCATTTTGTGTTGTCCGTCGGGATCCGCGAAAACAACGCGAATTGGCAACTTGGACCGGACATTTCAAAATGGCTGTGCCATGATAAGAATGGTTTGCGTGCAATCAAACGCACAGCGCGTACAGGCTAATCAGATTTATGGTCATTCTAGTCGAAAACGTGCCATCGCTATTTCCGCCGCGTCGATGTAGACTACATATTAAAGATTACCGATATGATTAGAAGTCGCGATGGGTGCGACTTTTGACGTTCTTGGCAAGATGAAGAAAAACTCGCCAAACACAGGGTCATCAATGCTTACGATTTCCAATTCGCCGGCAGGATGTTCCACGAAACGCCGTGAGTTTTTGCAAATCGGCACGTCAGCTATCGGTGGATTGACGCTTACCGGATTGCTGGCGTCGCGGGCCAACGCTGAACTCGGCCGCGCATTCACGGGTCGCTCGGTTGTCGTGCTGAATCTGCAAGGCGGGCCGACGCAGTTCGAAACTTTCGACCCCAAGATGACGGCTCCGCGCGAGATTCGCAGCATCACGGGCGAAGTCCAGACGACGCTACCCGGAGTCACTTTCGGCGGGACGTTTCCGAAACTCGCCGGTTTGGCTGACCGCATCAGCGTTGTGCGGTCGTATCGGCACGGAATCTCGAGCCACGGACCAGCCGCTCTGCATGTGATGGCTGGAGGCAATCCGACAGGAGCCCAGATGGGCGCCCTGTTCGCTCGCGTCGTCGGTCTGACAAATCCCGTAACCGGAATGCCACAAAACGCACTGGTGACGGCTCATGCCGCCGGATCAAAATTCAAGCATCTTTACACGAACGTCGGACGAGTTTCAGAAACCGGCTCGCTGCCGAAAGCCTACAAGCCATTCGATCCCAGCGCTGGCGGTGAAGTCATCGACAACATGCGGTTGAACATTGCTGACGGCCGCTTCAATGACCGCAAGGCGCTGCTGCAAAACCTCGATCAATTTCGCCGAACCGCGGATGTCGGCGGATTGCTCGATTCCACAAACCGGTTTCAGCAGCAAGCGTTTGAAGTGTTGATGAAGGGTGTGGCTGATGCGTTCAACGTGTCGCAAGAAGCACCGAAGACAATCGAACGATACGACACCAGCAAATTCGAACCCAGCGACGGTGCCAAGAAACGCAACGCATACGCCAAACAGTTTTCTCCTGTAACGTTGGGACACCAGATGCTGATGGCACGCCGCCTGTGCGAAGCCGGTTGCGGATTCGTCACCGTGACCTGCGGCGGCTGGGACATGCACGGTGGCGGCAAGGAGTTTACGATGTCCGACGGCTTGGCATCACTGACCCCGGCAGTCGACAAGGCGGCTTCGGCGTTCATCGAAGACGTCGAACGTCGCGGCCTGAGCGATCGAATTCTGTTGGTGATCACGGGCGAATTCGGACGGACTCCGCGCATCAACAAGAACGGCGGACGGGATCACTGGGGAAACCTGTGCACGCTAGCGTTTGCCGGCGGCGGCTTGAAGATGGGCCAAGTCGTCGGCCGATCCGACCGCATCGGCGGCCAGCCGGCATCGAGTCCGGTTTCCAGCGGAAATGTCTTGGCCACGATCATGCACACGCTGTTCGACATCGGCAAGTTGCGCGTCGTCGCCGGAGTTCCCACGGACATTGCCCGCATCATCACCGAAAACCAGCCGATTCGTGAGTTGGTTTAGGTGGAAAGCAACGGTTCTGACAATATCGTTGGCAGCATCGATCCACAAAACAGCCACAACAACCTGATTCGAAACGCTTTCAGTGTGGCGGGCTGTTTACGGTGTGCTGGGCAACCTAGTGGGCGTCCTGGAGCCACTGGCAGACAACGGCGGCCCGACGAAAACGCATGCCCTGTCGATCTTCAGCCCCGCCATCGACGCAGGCAACAACGGTTTCAGAGACGTTTCGAGAGGCAATCTATTGGACAACAACCAGGACCAGCGGGGCGAAGCGTGTGCGAACTGGTCGCGGCGGCACAGCCACAGTCGACATCGGGGCAGTGGAATTCCCAGCCTCGGCCTTTCCTGAATTAGTGGTCAACACTTTATCCGAAAGTGGACGGTTTGTTTGGTCCGGGTCAGGAAAGCTCGCTACGTGAAGCGGTCCTGCTGGCGAATGGCTGTTTGTGCTTGACTGGCTTGCGAAACTACCGGTAGCATGGAAGAGATTGAGTTTAGTAGATTTGTCGGGCCGAGTCGGAATTACCATTGCAGCGACGGGTGGGATCCTTTGATCGCGGCAATTTTTCAATGAAATTCTTCAATGGGTTTTCGCCGGTCGCGATCCCGAGTCGCGACGACTCACAGTCGCAAAAGGAGCAACAAGATGTCCCGCAGAACATTCCGAAAAGGCTTTACGTTGATTGAATTGCTTGTCGTGATCTCGGTGATCGCGATCTTGGTAGCTTTGCTTCTGCCGGCCGTGCAGCGAGCCCGCGAGGCGGCTCGTCGCGCGCAATGCCAGAGCAACCTAAAACAGATTGCCCTCGCGCTTCATAACTACCACGATACGCACCGGATATTTCCTCCTGGCCAAGTCAATTTTGCGTTCACCGGACAGGGTGGTGGTGGTGGTGGTGGTGGTGGTGGTGGTGGTGGTAACCTGCGTCAAACGCTGCCCCAAGAAGCTTTTATCCAGAATTCCATCGGCCAGGGATATCATGGCACAAGCTGGCTGGTGCATCTTCTGCCCATGATCGATAGGTCGAGTATCTACAAACAATGGAATTTCAATCTCAACGTCATGAACAACGGCGACACGACGAACACGGGTTTTCTGCCGACAAATCCCGGCGTGCTTATTCCGTTTACGCCGGCTCGCGAGGAGATTAACGTTTTCTATTGTCCCACGCGTCGCAGCGACATGGATGTTCAAACATTCTCAGACGCATGGCGGATCGATCACCCCAACGCGGGCGGCGTCATGTTCGGAGGTTTGGAATGGACCAAGGGCGGCAACGACTACGCTGCATGTTACGGTTCGGGTGAGCCGTTCGATATCAATAACCGTGCCACATGGCATTTAACTCCGGGCCAGGTGACTAATCTGTCATCGGGAGGAGCCGGCGGCGGTGTCATCACGAGCCTGTTGGGGCCCAACAACCTGCACAAGGGGATGTTTTACGTCAACAGCTCGACGATCGATTCGATCCGGATTTGCAATCGAGCGATGGCTGGGCCTGGGGCGGAGCAGCGACAATGTTCTCGACCCGAGATGGAATCAATAAAGGTATTCTGTTTGACAACGCTGGCAGCGACCACGAAGGGATCGCTCAGTTTGCGTTCGCCGATGGCCGTGTCCGGCAGATCAGTGAGAATATCGATATCATCCTGTTTCAAAATCTTGGAAATATGGCTAACGGTGTTCCAACCAGCGAATTCTGATATACCTCACGCGTTTGAAAATGTCACATTCTGTTGTTTAACGGCAAGCCGAAGGCGACGGCTTGACCCGAGAAAACCGTC
>CAUZVF010000326.1:0-6360 GCA_963582955.1 Planctomycetota bacterium | reverse complement strand
GACATTCTCACGCAGTTCGGGTCCCGGCGGGCAAAACGTCAACAAAGTGAATACGAAGGTTCGCTTGCAATGGAAAGTTCTGGAATCGGAGAGCCTTGATGTGGGTGTCAGGGATCGATTCGTCGCCAAGTACAAGCGCAGAATCAATTCCGAAGGTGTCTTTCAGATCACCAGTCAACGGTATCGCGATCAAGATCGCAATCGGGAGGACTGCCTGGAAAAGCTGAAAGATTTATTGTTGACCGTCGCGACTCCTCCGGCGCCCCGCAAGAAGACGAGACCGTCGCGGCGAGCGATCGAACGCCGGTTGCAGAACAAACGACAACGGTCCGACCGGAAGCAATCTCGGCGGCGGGTCGAGCGTGAAGACTGATTCGCGGATTCTGAGTGGTGCCAAGTTTCGAATTGGCCGCAAGAGTGCAAAATGCCGTAGCCGGGATTCGCAAGAATTCGGGCAGCTAAGCTAAACGGCCAATTGAGGTTAAGCACCAACGGCATTGTAAGTCAGCCTTGTCATGATTTCGGATCGGCGGGCAGCGGCACCGCTTTCCAGCCTTCGATACCGAATCGGATGTCTCGTTCGACGAATTGCCAAATGACGAGTTTCTTTCCGCTGAGAATTCCGGCCCGACGCGCCAATTGTTGCCGCACCAACGTGGACGCTCCGCCATCGTTGACAATCGAATCGAGCGGCATCCGCAGTTGATGCGCCAGATGAGCAATCAAACCCGCGGAACCTGGATGGTCCGTCTGATAAATCCGCGAAAAACTGTCACCGAGAAAGAGTATCGGCGAACTGGGGTCATCTTGATAGCTCGTACTCTGCAAGAGAACTTGCTGGCAACGAATCGTATCGGGCGTGAAGTGTTGATCCCCATTGGGCAATTGCATCATGCGGATGATATCTCCCACCCGGTCGATTGAAACTGATTGCAGGCGATAGCCGATTGAACCGGCATTCAACCAACCGAGTTTCTCAATTCGGTCGCGGATCGCCTTTGCGGCCAGTTGGACGCCGTGCGGAGACCAGTGTGTATCCCGTGCGAGATACAATTGTTTCTTTTGGTCGCCGCCATCAGTTTCGCGCGATTCCTGGAATACTTGGAATAGGTCAACCGTTTCGACCTCAGCGGCAGTCAACGAGTCGATCAATCTTGATGTGCGGGAATCGATGGCTGATCGATCCGTTCGGCCAGTCAGCTTGTCTGGATAAATCGTGGCCTTGCCGGGAACGGGGACGACGAGCAAGTGAATTCCCCGGCCGGCCAATTGGTCGCGGAACCGGATGATTGCCTGCACCGCCGCCGTCGGACCCGTCAACTTCGATGAATCGTCTTCACTGCGTTGAACCAAGTAGTCGACTCCCGGCTTGTAAAACAGCCAGCCATCGCGTCCCATCAGGACTTTGTTTCCAGGATTGTTGAGTAATCGGAACTGGAATCTTCGCAAATGTGGACGCGCTGTTTGAATCACCCATGAGTCTTCCTCTAAGTCAGATTCGAACGTGCGAAGATTCTCTTCGGTCGGAGCGTGTGCAAAGACGTCCAAAACGTGCGGCCACTCGCCTTGGGACAATTCGTATCCGAGCTGCGTGACCGGCACTGTGAAGATCACGGACAGAAACGCCACCATGAGAACTCGTTCGTATATTTGTGACTTCATGATCGATCAAAACTGAAAATACAAGAACGGATTGAATGCCTGATTGAACATCTGAGCGATCGCTGCCAGAAACAGCGGCAGCAAAACCAAAACTTTCGGCCACGACAAATAGCGTACCCAATCAAACGCCTGTGCCGGTTGAATCAGCAAGACACAACAGGCTGAGGCCACAAGCCAATGCGACGGAGTATAAAGTTCGGCCGCGAGCAGCAAGCTGGACGTCTTGATATCGGCAATTCCAAACATTGCCGCAAAGTACGCTCCGGCCTCCGCGATCGTCGCCGAACGGAACAATACCCACGAAAACAACACCAAGACAAATGTCATGGCAACACGCAGCGTGCGAGGTATCATCATGTAGACACTGCGTCGTCCGAGAATCCGTTCGAGTCCCAGCAACAGGCCGTGATACAAGCCCCACGCCAGGAAGACCCAATTGGCACCATGCCACAATCCGCCCAGCAACATCACGATGGCCAAATTGATGTAAGTGCGGGCTGGGCTTTTCCGGTTTCCTCCGAGTGGAATGTATAAATAATCACGCAGGAACGTCGACAGCGAGATGTGCCATCGTCGCCAAAAGTCGGTGATGCTGTCGGCCAAGTATGGCGCGTTGAAGTTTCTGGGAAACTCGAAGCCCAGCATCCGTCCCAGCCCGATCGCCATGTCGGAATAACCGGCGAAATCGAAGTAGATCTGAAACGCGTAGGCGACGATACCGAACCAAGCATCGGCGGGAATCAACAACTCGGCCGAGAAGGCGGCGTCCGCGATTTCTCCCATCGGGTTGGCCAGCAGTATCTTCTTCGAGAAACCGAGTATGAACAGGGCGGCCCCGGATGCGAACTTCGACCGCGTATGCTCGCGCGAAGCAAGTTGCACGGCGACCGAGTTGTAGCGCACGATCGGTCCGGCGATCAGTTGAGGGAACAGGCTGACAAAACAAGAGAAATCGCTGAACGATTTCACGGGCGGCGCAACGCCCCGGTACACGTCGATCGTGTAACTCATCGTTTGAAACGTATAAAACGAGATGCCGATCGGCAGCGCAACTTCGAACACATGAAACGTGCCGGAACCCAACAGTTCCAGCAGCCGATTCAGATTCTCGGCGGCAAACATGTAGTATTTGAAGAATGCCAACAGCCCCAGATTGACGATCAGCGATGTCAACAAGGCCGCGAACCGCTGGCGAGGGCGATTGCCGTCGGATGCGATGACTCGGGCACAAAAGTAATCGACCACGGTCGACGTCATCATCAACAGCACAAACCACGGCATCCACCAGCCGTAGAAGACGTAACTGGCGACAGTCAAGAAACCGTTGCGAAACGGAAACGGCAGCAGGTAATAGCCCAACAAGGCCAGCGGCAAAAAGTAAAAGAGGAAGATGTGCGACGTGAAGACCATGATTGACCGGAGAACGGAGTTCATCCCGTCCCGTTTTCAACTTTGCGCGAGTTCTAAGTCGGGCGGCGGAATTCCGTTCTATGGTTCGTTTGCCAAATTCGTCCATACGGCCCAGTATATTTCGCCTTTTCGTTCGTCGAAATACCGATCGACGATGCCGCCGATGTAATAATCGTCGATGGGGACATCCAGCGCCATGCGGTGAATGTCTTGAGCCCGAAATCGCTTCAGCGTTCCGCCGATGTCGGGATAAAACTCGTCGGCGACACTGCTTCGCGGTTTCAATGGGTTGTAATGGGCCACGACGATTTCCTTCGCTTCAACGTTGCCGCGATGGACTTCCAAAATATGGTACTTCAGTACAAACGCATAGTTATACAGTCCATCGTTCGGCAGAAACTTGCCACGGATTTCAATCAACTTTCCAGTGACTTCGGCACTGCCAAGCGATGTCACTTTGTCGTCACGGCCGCGTTCGGTAGGGCCAGCCGGATTCTTTGTGACGAGCGCCACCGCAACGCCGATGATGACGGCAATCACCAACAGCGTGATGGCGATTCTGAAAACGATTGTGCCGCGGTTTGATTCCGCCGACGTTTTATTCGTCGTAGCCTCGTTCGAGGATTCCAGCGTATGTGGCACCTCGTCAGTCACCGAGATCCTCCGATCTCGGCAAATGTCCAATGAGGCTCCCAGCAGACTGGCAACGGCAAAACTGGGCCGTTTTTCACGTTGGGATGCAGTTTTCGCAATGATTGGCTTTCACCTGCAATGATCGGCGCGTCGCTCAATCGCATCAATCCGGCCGGCGCGCCGCCACGTTCAGAACCTCCGCCGTCTTGTGGACAACGCGTAAACAGAACGTACTTGCCATCGGGTGACAGAGCCCCGCCGTAGATGTGACGTTCATCTTCGCCATAGACCAAATTACGTCTTTTGCCTGCCGCGTCGGCCATCCAAAGTTGAGTCCAACCATAGCCGCCTTGGCCGGCTGGCCGATTTGAGAAAATGACGTGTTCGGAATCAGGGAACCAATCGGGAGTGCAGTTTTGAAACTTACTGACGACATTCAATTTGCCACTGTTGGCGTCCATCCGCACGATCGTCCATTTCTCGCCGCCGACGTTCGCCGTACCACAATACCATTTTCCGTCAGGTGACCAAAACAACTGCTGAAAGATACCTCGTCGAGGAAACTTGCGGACCACTTTTTTTGTTTTGAGGTCGACAACTTCAACACCGCGCAATGACAAACAAGAAATCCGCCGGCCATCAGGACTCCACGCCGCCCATGTGAATTCACTGGGTTTTCCGAAATCCGTTGGCGAAGAACCGTCGGATTTGGCCAACACCAACTGGCCTTGGAATCCCCAGCGGTCATGGCTGATCGTCTGGCCTTTTTTCAATCGGCGAAACAACAACCGCTTGCCGTCAGGAGAAAACCGAGGCGCCGCTTCGCTTTGCGTGGGCGTGTTCGTGATGTTGCGCGGACCTGATCCGTCGGGCCGCATTAGAAACAGATCCCAGTCGCCTTTGTCCGACTTCGCGCTATAGACAATCCACCCTTTCGAGCGGACTTCGTTCGCCAATGCCTGAACTGCGGCATTGGCCAGCGTTGTTTTGTTAGCGGAATCGCCGGCTCTCTCTTCTTCGGCCGCGGCTACATGACTTGCCGAAGTCGCGGAGACAACAGTTAAGACGAATGCAAAGATCGAAGATTTAATCGTGGGAATCATCATGGACGCAAGTTTCCAACAACAGACATTGCAAGGAAGACATCAGATCGTCGTCGATTAACATGTTGCGAAGCACGATGTGCGTTGTATCCTCGCCTCGATATCGCCATTCGTGTGAATCGACGGCGGGCCGAGAGTTAACTCGTGTGCTGATTCTGCGTTTGGCCTTCGAATTCCGCTCGAAATTCTTCCAACTCGCGCTGCTGCTGTTCACAGATCAAACACATTTCCGCGACGATGTCGGCAAGAGTCTTGACGCTTTGATCCTTGGCGATGAGGTTGACCGCGTTTTGCCGAAGCCGTTGAATCGTTAAGTTCTGCATTACCAAGTTGTCCATGGGAGTGGTATGAATTGTAGCCCGCGCGAAAAAGAACGCACGGATTTCGTATGATGCCAAAGCAGCCGCTTGAGTTCAAATGAGTCATGGCAAAGTCGCCGAGTCAGCCTATCCGATTCCAACGTGCTTCAAGGACCAGCGAATGCTCCGAAGTTTGTTACGAGTGCTCGGGTTGTTCGGATTCACCGTAATTGGTCTGCCTTGCCTGTTCTTCGCACAGCTTGGTTTGCGTGGGCGCTTATCCGATACAAGCCAGGCCGAGAATTTCGAACAAGGACTGATGTTCCTCTCGTTCGCGATCCTCACGACCGTACCCGCGATATTCTCATTGTTTCCACGCTTTGCCAAACGTGAATCGAGGGACGAAACGCGCCGTTCCGAGGATCCGCCGTAAACGTTTGCAAAAACGAAAGGGCGGCTAGGAAAATTGCGGAACGGCCGATCGCGTCGCGTTAGTCCTTACGCAACGTCAGGTCGAATTCAGAGAGTCTTGCGCGGATTTCGTTGAGAGATGTGACGCCAAAGTTTCGCGTCCCCAACAATTCGTCGGGAGATTTCATCACCAGTTCCCCGATCGATGTGATGCCCAGCCGAGCAACGCATTTTCGCGATCGGACGGACAGGTCTAACTCGTTGATCGACTTTTCGTGCAATGACCGTTCTTCCGGTGACATGCCACTGCGGTCAATTTCGGGCGCTTCGTGTTCTGGCTTGTACAAATCTTGTCCGATACTCAGGCCGCGGTCTTCCAACAGTTTTCGAATCTCGCGTAACGAGGTCTCGCCAAAGTTCTTTCCGGCAAGCAAGTCTTGCTCACTGATGCGCGTCAGGTCGCCCAATGAATTGATTCCCGCAACTTCCAGACAGTTTCGGCTGCGCGCTGAGAGTTCGAAGTCCGCGATCGTCGTGTTCAGGATCTGTTCCGCCTCGCGGTCTCGCTGCGCGGCTTCTTCGTCATAATACATGTCGGTCGAGGCTTCGATGTCCTTCAAGAACAATCGGGCGCGTTCGTGCCTAGGATAAATGTCCAGAACGCGCCGGAAGCAAAACTCGGCCGCCGAGTAGTTCTCGATGTCTTCATACAGCAATCCAAGATTCAAAACCGCCCCGAGATGAAACGGCGGTTTCGACAACGATTGCTCGTACAATCTGATGGCCTCTTGATCGTTGCCAAGCAGGTTGTTTTGTCCCGCCAGACGGAATAACGCGCCGGT
>CAUZVF010000325.1:0-6362 GCA_963582955.1 Planctomycetota bacterium | reverse complement strand
TCGCACGTCGTCGCCGAGTTTTGACAATCGGCTGGGTTATATTGTTCTTAATGACATCAATATCAATGGCGACTTCGACGACGTGTTGCAGTTTACAATCATGGACCAGCAGCCACTGTTGGACCAAATTAACTGGGAAGCCAACATTTGGAACCAAACAGTTCAGTCGCGAGATGGAGCTAGCGAACTGGTACGCTCGA
Organism: Planctomycetota bacterium; assembly: GCA_963582955.1. Classification (GTDB taxonomy): domain Bacteria; phylum Planctomycetota; class Planctomycetia; order Planctomycetales; family Planctomycetaceae; genus CAUZVF01. Next base: position 6,162 of record CAUZVF010000325.1, on the reverse strand, counting down.
TCTTACTTCCATCGTTCCTCTGTCCGACCGATGACCCAATCCCGGACGACGGCTTCAAATGGCTGCAAACCATTCAGCACTACCAGCCACCTCAGTTTGCCAACGATCGTGGAGTCTTCGGCGATCTGGTGGCACATGCTCCGGGAATGAATACATTGCCGGCCGACGTGTTGGTTGTTCTGGAACGCGAAGCGGCGTCAGATGTTGAGAGTGCAACAGGCAAAATCGATGCGGCTGCTCGCAAATTGATCGACGGCGCACGTCGCGGCCAATGGCAATCGATCACTCTGAAGGGCAGTGACGGCGAACCCGGCACGACGATCGTATTCGACGGAACGGGCAAATACACGTACGAGCGCACCGTTTCCGAGGGCCTGCGCGAGCGAGTCGTCTGCGACGGCGACAAACTTCTGCACCTGTACGAGGAACTTGGCATCGGTGCTCGTCGCGACGCGAGCCGGTTCTATCGTGCGGAATTAGACTCGCTGATTCCGTGGCTCGTCGCGCCGGCCGAAGAGCTGGCTCGCGGAGCCAACGTCACGGCAATCGGAAAACGCACGATCGAGATTGCTCTGATCGGAATGGCTGACAGGAAGAGCAAAGACGGCAAGCCGATCAAGTTCGCGGTCACTCAATTGGTCTTCGCCAAAAGCGGTCGTTTGAAGGAACGGAGACTGGTCATTCAGCCAACTGGTAAAGTCTTGCTCAGGAAGGTTTGCGACGCCGGCGGCAAGGTCAAACTGATCAATGCCGACGACAAAGTCATCGCGGAATGGAACCTGAACCGGGCACTGGCGTCGGCTCCCGATTTGAATCCGGACAGCAGCAAACTTGTTGTCTTGTCGTTGCCCTACCGGACAGCCAATTCGGTGCTGTCAAAAGTGAAGAATAAAAACGATACGAACTATGCCAATTGGAGCGAATCGGATGCGCTGGCACTAATCGCCGCCGACATGGTCTCGGGAACTCCGCAACGCATGATTCAGGTTGTCAGCAGCCGGTTCCTGAATTGCGGCGACAAACGGATTGGTTTCCAAGTGCTGCTGACCAGCCGCATGCATCAATGGGCGGCAACGAGCCGCGCTTTCAAGACGTTTAAGTTACCGCGTGCCGATTCGACCGATCCGCTGGCGCAATTCGTGATCCAATACCATCAATGGATACGATCCGGCAAGAACAACACCGAATTCGAAGTGGGCGGGCCAGCCGATGGATTTCTACAACGCATGGCGGCGGCACGCAATCTGTACACACAATGGATCAGCGGACGAGCGAACAAAGACCGGACCCAGAAGCAGGTCGAGGTCGAATTGAATCGCGCCTTGGACTACATCAAAGGCTGCCGCTCAACTCAGTTGGGGTGGGCATTGCTGAGTGTCCTGCGGAAAACCGTCAAACACGAAGAACTGCACCTGCGCGTGGCCGAGGCGACGAAGGAATTTGAAAAGATTCCGGGACTTGCCTTCACAGTCCGGCACGAACGAGCCCGGTCGCAGTTCAAAGGAAAAGACGTCGAGGCAGCACGGGCGCTGATCCGCAAACTCTATCTGAGTATTGCCAAAGTCGGACTTCTGCCGCCCATCGATCTGGCGATTCGACAGGAATTTCGAAAAGGAGATGGTGGACCGGAAGCCTGGAATGATCTGATCCGCAAAGTACACACGAAACTGATGGATAAGAAGAGCCTGCGAGCGGCCATCGTGCTAGCGCTGAAGGCGCGCCAATTCGGAGACACCTCGCTCGGTGACGAATTGTTCGTCAGCGTGCTCGACAAACTGCCCGCAGCCGACCGTCCGGATGTGGCTCTGATCGCCGTTCAGCACTTGCGGCAGTCGAGCGAACACGACAAGGCCGATTCGCTGCTGTCTCCGATTCTCAAAGACGAACGATTGGTCTTGAGTTCCAACCTGTGGCGCGTCGCAGCCGAGCTGGCATTGAAACGCGGCAAGACGGCCCTGTCGCTGGCCCGCTTGGAACGTGCCTTGGACATCGACTTCCGCAGCACCACCGACCTCGTCAATCTGGCGGCCGTGCGCAAGGACTACGGCGAGTTGTTATCCCGATACGAAAAACTGGTCGCCGCCGCCGCGACTCTCGAAATCGAGCCACCCGCCGACTTGTTGCCACGAGTTATCCGAGCCGCCGATCAATGGAGGACGCTGGACGACGATGACACATCTGCCTGCCAAACGGCGGCCCGCGTCATCAGAAAGTTGGGCGCGGAAGAATTGGCGTGGGATTATCTAACGACGCCACTGGCGCTGCGTCCCAACGAGGCATCGCCCTGGTTGAGTTTCGCCAAAGAATTGACGCGACAAAAACAAATCGACTTGGCCAGCCGAGCCTACAAGTCGGCATTCGAGTCGGAGGCCACGAACGCTCAGATTCTATGGGATCACGCCCAGATGCTGAAAACAAATGGTCGGGTCGAAGAGTCGAAGCGATTGCTAAGACAAATCGCCAAAGGAAGCTGGCAACCGAGATTCCAACCGGTGAAGCAAAAGGCTCAGAAAGCGCTCGCTAAACAGTGAGCCAGACCGAGTCGAAAAAGGTGTCTGACCGTTGCAGAGAAGAATAGGTTTCAGAGATTCCGTGGCCAGCCGCCTGATCGTCGCGGCCTAGCATCGTTCGAGAATTAAATGTCCGATTTACTTGTTTGTACGATGGCCTTCCAATGCCGTCGCTGTGCTGGTTGACCAGGCGCAGGCCTCAGCCGCGATACTGCGTTACGGCGAAATGGGTCATCGGTCGCGGCCGGTGTTCGACTTGATGCTCCGCTTTGCGATCAGCGAAGATGGCCGGCTCCACAGCGAGAAATATGGCGCAGGCATATTGAAATGTCCGGCTCGGAACGTTTTTTTCGCAACGAGACAACTGAGCGCCGAATTGGAGGTCGCCCCTCAGTAGACTTCAATCCTACGTGCCGCGTCCTCTATCGGTACGACGGAAGTCACGAAAACTTGCTGAGGACATATTGCTGGAGTATTTGCTCATCGATCGCATGCGAGTAGGCGGGACATCATGAATCTTCCACGGCCAGAGGCCTTGGGTTTGCGAATGACTAATCATCGATCGGACCTGAACTCAAGATTCGACCGAGACCGTTGTCTTTTGACGATCAGATTCGCCCCTGATGGAATTTGAAAGACAAATTAATTAATGCCATACAAACTTGGCGGCTGGTCGGTTAGTCATTTGCAATCGCTTGTGTCGGGTTCAATCGATTTTCCGTTTGGCCGCGGTCATTTCGTAATCCAGCGAGAATGATTCCTTCGCGTCCTTATTGTGTTTTTTCAACAAGGGTGAATAGGTCTTAATGTGGATCTTGTTTTCATTCGGCACGAACTGCAACGAGCGAAGCCAGCCGTTACCACCGTTCGGGAGACCTTGATAGTCCGTGAGCATTTCCACAACCTTGCCCCCAGCATCGTTGACGCTCGTCTGGAGCCCGACTCCCAATACGTGGCCGCTGACGACGAGAAAAATGTTCGGCTGTTTGCGAATGAACTTCTGCCACATCTGTTCGCCACTGTTGCCGGCAATCTTGTACGACGTGGCACAAGACGTGTCCCGCCCCTTGCGACGCATGTAACAATGCGTCGCGACAATCACTCGACGGTCGGGAAAACGTTGCGTCACTTCCGCCGCCCATTTCAGCGTTTCATCGCGGGGAGCAAACTCGAGACTCAGGACCATGAATTTCATGCCGTGCGCCTCGAAGAAGCAGAAGTTATTATCGTTGGTTTTGCCCATGTGCCCGCCATACCATTTTCGGTCCGCGAACCGGGCCGGCGAGAAAAACTCGTTGTACAGCGCTGAGTCACGGGTCTTGACTACCATGTCATGATTTCCAGGCGCCATGCTGTAGGGCACGACGCCATCAAGCAGCCGCATGGCTCGATCCGCATTTTTCCATTCGGGCTTTTTCGTGGATGTTTGCACGATGTCGCCGAGATGGATCACGAACTTGATATTGTCACGCTGCCGGCGCTCGCGAATCCACAGTGTTTGCGCGACGTAGTTATCCGGATACTTTTCGGAATAGTATTGCGTGTCAGGCAACAGCACGACCGTGAAGCTCTTTTCGGCAGCCGCGTCTTCCTGTGCCAGGGCGATCGTATGAAAGGTAAAGGCGAGCGCTAACGCGCAGACTGTGCAACTGGCTGTTCGGAACGCGTGCATTGTCATTCTATTCTCCTGAAACATGTTGTTGTCCTGTGTTGTCTCCTGAAGTTCATCTTTTCGTATGACCGGAGTTGGACAAAGAATTGAGGTCGGCGATTCGGATCCTGAGTATTTCGACGGACTGCTTGCCGCCGGCGAATGCGACCAGCAGATGTCCGTCGTGCTCGATCACGTGAGGGTAGTCGACGTGGCGTCCGCCCACGAGGTAGCCCATCCGGTCAAAGACCATGCCGTCGTCACTGATCGAGATGACCAGCGGGTCGCGTTTGCGCGGGTTGGCGTTTGACACCAGCACGTAGTTCCCGTTGCTCAGCCGTAAGCCATTGAGTTTTGAGGTGGCATCGGGGAAGTCGGTCCGCACGGGCTTGCTCCAACTCCGCGCGTTGTCGACTGAGAACGAGCGATAGAGGTAACCGCTGCGACGGTTGTCGCGGAACAGGGCCATCAGATTGCCATCGGGCAGCGTCCACCAGAGCGGTTCTTCGGCGGACAGTTCGCTTTCGGAACCGAGCACCGGAAAGGATTCCCATTTGTTGATCGCGTCAGTTCCCCCGACGAGAAAATGGACGCCGACCGTTTTGTAATTGTGAGGCCGCCGGGACATCATCCACTGGCCCGTGCGCAGTTTTTTCGGTGGGAAGTTGTTAATGGTATCGTCGAAGACGACGCCGGCATCGTTCCAGGACATGTTGGTCGCATTGAGCCGAAACGCGCGCAGTTCCAGGCTCGGCCCGAAGAATCCGCCGGCTTCATCCAGTGACGCCAACGCGAGCAATTCCCCGTCGCGCTGCCAGAAGCCGCGCGATATGTAGCGCAAACCCTTGCTCGTCCGCTTGCCATAAAACTCGGAATCTTTATCGGCACCAGGTGGCGGTGGTGTGAGAAACTTCGGCTGGCTCCATTTCAAGCCGTCCTCGCTGGTGGCGAATTTGACCCGCTGACCGACGAGGTCTTCGCGGCCCGGGCCGTCACTCCACATCGCCCAGAACTTTCCACCGTGGTGCACCAGGTAGTTGTGTTGGTTAACGCCTTTGGCCGCGCGGACGTCGCTAACGACCACGTGTTGGCTCGGCACACGCGGCAACTTGGCAAAATCAATCCGATGCGGATCATCTGGAACCCAGTCGCCCGCGAGCATGCGTGGCGACCGCGGGTTGTCCACCGGATGCGGTGCGGCAAAGGCCGTGTGCCGCAGCACTTGTCCTTGCCGGGTGAGTTTCTGTTGCAGTTCTACGATCGGGACACGGCACGGTGGCGCGTCATGTTTCAGAGCAAGATCGGCAGCGACTCCAGCCGCCTGACCCAGCGCCATCCAGGTCGGTTCCATGCAAATCGACGACCCGGCGCAAAGCGGCGGCGCCGGCAACAGCCAAGCCAACACGACCATGCTCGTCAACGTCATCGTCTTCATACTTTGCATTTCCTCGATGTTGTCGAAGTAGCCGGCGATGTGCGCCGCGCTGCAAGATTCAGTCCCGCGGAACGCCCAGACAGATCCGGAAGCCATCACGGGAGTCTGAATAGGTGACACTCCTAATCCCTAGACGAACGGCACAGCGCGCATTACCGGGGACATCGTAGTAATTGCCTCCCCGACAGACGGGACGTGACACAGAACGCAGTCTTGCATCTTCATAATGCACGTCTTCGTGTCCTCCCTGCGGATCAAAATGGTCCAGAGTAAATTCCCACACTCCACCGCACATGTCGGCCAAGCCAAATCCGTTCCGTCCTCTTTCGCCATAATGGTCGACCGGAGAGACCATCGGAAACCCATCCTTCCACGGGGCATTCACCCCAGGCCAAGCCCAATTTTTACCCGGCAAAAGATCAGTCCCGGCAATGTTCAGTCTCCCCTTGCCATCACTAAGCTCATTTCCCCACCAATAATAACTGCTGTCACGACGGCCGCCACGACAGGCGTAAGCCCACTCCGCTTCAGTAGGCAGGCGGTATTCCATCCCCTCTGGCAAACGG
>CAUZVF010000324.1:0-6366 GCA_963582955.1 Planctomycetota bacterium | reverse complement strand
CGGACGTTCTCCTTGTCCCCGAAGTGGCCTAAGTCGTCAAATCGCATGTGTTTCTAGCCTTCAATCACGACTCCACTGGGGCAAGCCCAGCGGTGGCCAACGGTACCAAATTGTGAGCAATGAACCTTCAATTCCCGAAGTCTTGCGACTCCGGCTACAGTCACAATTCACGTCAAGGGCCGCGACGCCATTGTTCATTGTAGGCGACTCCGCGGCCGGATTGGACTCCAGGCCAGTCGTCGCCGGCGTGAGGCCGCCACTGTCCTTGGTGCATGTCGTTTGTTTCACCCGAATAATGATGTAACTGGTCAGCCGAAGTCCATTCCTCTATTTCGTCGGTTGGGTAGAGAGGAATGCCGAGCAATCTCTTGATACCCTGCATCGCATACAACGTGACGAACATGAACACCGTCATCAGCAGCATGACGGGAATCAACAGCGGCCCCATTGCGAACACACGTTCGGAAACCGCCCACACGTATTGGAAATCCAGGACGACGATCAGCGTTGCCAGGCTGAGGTATGGTCCGAAGGGCAGTTCCCGCTGGCGCCAGATTAACCATTTGATCATGTGAACGGCCATGGCGCAAGCCGGAGCCAAAAAGAATACGATTAGTACCGGCTGCCAGCCGATAAAACTGCCGATCATCGCCATCAGAATCACGTCGCCAAACCCCATCGCTTCCTGCCGCAAGACGTGGGCTCCGATCAAACGGACCAGCCAAATCGACGCGCCACCGACGATGAACCCGGCCAAACTGACAGCGAGGCCGTGCAACACGGGATACGATGCAAACCAATCAGGCAACGCCGGGCCGCTCAGGAATCCATGCGTCCATTCGGGGAATACGCTTTTCGCGCTGCGCATCACCGAACTGTCCTGAAACCACAGCGGGACGATATACATCTGCCCGATCGCCGCACCGCAGAATCCCACCAACATCGCCGGCAAAGTCACTCCGTCGGGGATGATCCGCAGGTCGATGTCGATGAACGTGGCCACTACCAACGCTTCGAACAACACCATGTGATAAAAGTAGCGACAGTGGACGATGGCGCTTGGTGAAAGCCAGAACGGTATCGGAAGAGAGGCCGCCCAGGTCCGGTCGTACACAATGCTTTCAGCGATTGAAGCTCCATAGTTTCCCGGAATTTCCAACCAATAGACGAACGCGAACAGGCACCCGTTCAATAATTCGATCGTTGGATAACGGAAGGAAATCGGCTTGCTACAAAACCGGCATCGGCCGCGGAGTTTGATCCAACCGAGGATTGGGATGTTGTCATGCCACGGGATGCGATTGCAGCAGTTCGGGCAACTTGACGGCGGACTTCCGAGACCTACTAACGATGCCCAGAATCCCTGTTTTTGTGGAATGCGGTAGATGCAAACATTCAGAAAGCTGCCAATGACGGCACCCAAAACAAACAGCCACGCCAACATAATTGGCATTGGAATCCCGAAAGCAACCACGCCTAGGTCTCCTCATCCACGGAGACACCGGCCGACTCGACAATCTGATCGACAATCTGATCGGTCGTTCGTTCATCGGTTTGAATCAAGATCGAAGCACTTTCACGATACAGCGATTCCCGCCGCGACAGGACGTCTTCGATCTCGCGCCGTCCGCCCGTGTCGGTGAGATCGGGGCGGCGTTCCGCCGTTGTCTGGTCGCCATGAATTCGTTGATACAAGGTGTCGACCGAAGCTTGCAGCCAAACAACGGGTCCGGCCGCCCGCATATTGTTACGCGAGTCTTCGTTCAAAATCGCTCCGCCACCAGCCGCAAGGATCAGGTGCTCTTTTCGCAGGAGTTCGGCAATCGTCTCACGTTCCAGTCGACGAAAATAGTCTTCACCGTCTGCCGCGAATATCTCACGGATTGTACGTCCGTCACGTTTTTCCAATTCGTCGTCAGAATCGGCCCACTCCCAACCCAGCCGTTCCGCGAGCGGCCCGGCGACGGTCGTTTTTCCACTGCCGCGATATCCGATCAGAGTGATAACCATGAAGAGCGATTTAGCAAATGGTGCGGTTAGGATCTTTCATTGAGTCAGGCCCCCGCGCCAGCCCCACTTGCTGGCAGGTGAATTAGTTCCTGCAACTCAGCAAACTTTGGCTCTTGCCGGACAAGCCAGCAAGGGGCCTGGCCGTCATCAAGTCCGAGTCATCTTTAGCCGTTCAAACTGATCCACCGGCCTGACAAGCAGGCAGGGGTGGGCTGTTTAGCCCGGATTATTCATGAACATTCGGTAATTCGACGGAAGTAATTGTGAGCACAATGGTTCCGCCAAAGTTTCGAAATACACAGTGTTGGCGAGCGGCATGCGTCAGCTTGCCGGCAAACCCTGAGCATCGTTGTCGGAAGGCTAACGCCTACCGCTCGCCTGAATAATCCGGGTTAGTGCAAGTCACGTTAGACAATTTCAAATCTATCGGAAGTCAGCTTTCAGCAGTCAGCTTTCAATTTGGAAGTCTCTTTGTTTTAGAAAGCTGATTGCTGAACGCTGATTGCTGAACGCTTTTCTTCAATACTTGACCGCTGAAATCGCCCGCCGCACGGTATCTCGCATCGCTTCGATCGGAGCCGGACCGTCGGTAAAACGTTCGAATTGCATGGCAGCCTGCCGGACGAACATTTCCACTCCGCTTGCAACGCGGCATTCGCGTTGTTTGGCATGCTTTAGGAACAATGTGTTTTCGGGATTGTAAACGGTGTCGAACACGAGCATTTCCTCGCGCAACCAGTGGTCTTTGAACGGTGTCTCGTCGACATTCGGGTGCATGCCGACCGGAGTGCAGTTGATCAGAATGTCGGCAAACACGGAACCGCGGTTTTCCCACAGGACCTGTTGGCAACCAAGTTCTTCAGCCAACGCGACGGTTCGCTTGTGAGTCCGGCTGCAAATCGTCAAGGCGGCTCCTGCCAGTACGCTGCCGCGTCCGATGGCGCGGGCGACTCCGCCAGCGCCCAGCATCAGGATTCTCAGTCCTGCCAGGCTGACTTCGTCGATTTCTTCGTCGGTCGGGTTGGGACTGTCAACCATTCCCAGTTTGATGGTCTGCATGGCGGAATCATAATCGGTGTTCGAAGCACACCACGCTCCATCGGCACCTCGGTAGAGTGTATTGGCGGCACCGATTTCATCGACGGATGCGTCCTTGAATTCCGCCTTGCCGATGATTTCCTCTTTGTGCGGAATCGTCACGCTGTAACCCCGAATGTCCAACCACTCGAAGTCTTCAAGCGTCCCTTTCAAGGCGTGTTTGGCGACACGGAATGGCAGGTACACCGCATCGATTCCCTTATCCTTGAAGGCGGCGTTGTGAATCCGTGGGCTCATGCTATGAGCGATCGGATCGCCCAGCACTCCGTAAACGTGCGTACCAGCCGTGATATCGTCGTAGTGGTAAATCTCTTTCATTTGTTCGAACGAAAGTTGTCCCGGAGCCAACTCGCGGTCCTCACTAAACGTGGCATACGTGAAAGGCGAACCAAACTTGCCACACAACACCCGGCTCGCCACGCCCAGTTCACCCATGCAAAAGCCAACCGTGGGAACCGTGGAATTCTTGACCAATCGCAAGACGCGGATCATGTCGCTGGGAGCGTTGGCCATTGTCACCAGCTTGACGATGTCGGGATCCAACCCGCACAGCCGGCGGTGAATCTCTTCCAAATCGTCAGGCGTTTCTTCGAAATCGTGATGACTGATGATTCGTTTCGTATCGCCGTACCGAGGGATCAGTTTGGCAATATCAGCTTCCAGGTCGATGTATTCGACGCCCGCGACGATTGCCGACCGCAAGATTGTTAACCGCTGCTCTTCCGAGCCGCGCCATCGGCCACGGTCGGATTGGCGACGTAACGCGATGACGACCGGCGTCGGCCGATCTTGAATAAGTTGGTCGAGTTTCGGCATTCCGGATAGCCAATCGAGCCGCAGTTCGACCAACTCGGCACCCTTCTCGGCCAGGAATTTATGTTCGGCCACAACCATCTTGTGGCGGGTCCGTCCAATACTCACGCAAATCATGGATGTTCGTCTTGTTGTTGTCGGTGGTTTATGGCTTACCCCAACCGTCCGAATTGCCGGTCTAGTTCCGTTTGGCTCAAAACAAGCGCCGTTGGCCGGCCGTGAGGACAATGGTGCGCATCGTCGATCAAATGCCGTTGTGCCAACAGGCTGTCAATCTCTTCCGGCTTCAATCGCTGGCCGGCTTTAATGGCCGCTTTGCACGACATCATGTGCAGCAGACTATCCAGAATATCGCGCCGTGTCGGTTTTTTCTCTGGATCTTCCAATTGTTCGGCGATGTCACGTACGATTTGCGGCAAATCGGCTTTGGCCAGCATGACGGGATAACGGTTCAGCAAGACGGTGTTCGTCCCGAATGCTTCGATCCCGAATCCAAGCTGATCCAACAGATCGGCGTTTTCGATGAGCAACGCGGCTTCACGAGGACCAAACTCGATCGTTTCAGGAACCAGCATCCGCTGAGATTCGACCGAGCCCTCCAAGACGCGTGGCCGCAAGTATTCGTACATCACGCGTTCGTGCAGTGCATGCTGATCGATGACGGCCAGCCCTTCGTCCGTATCAACAACCAAGTAACAATCCAAAATCTGCATCGCCCGCGGAGCCGGTTCGCATGCGAGTGGCACGGTTTGTGGAGCTGCTGTCAATTCATCAGCGACGGGTTCGCCGCTTGCCGACGGAACCGGAGACTCGCCGGTTTCCGACAAATCTCGCCTTGCCGCGTCCACTCCATCAACCAGGCCACTTGGGAGTGTCGTGGCTGTTGCAGAGTCCAGTTCGCTGGACGGCCACGCTTGGCCTGGCCGTCCATCCATTGACGATGCCGCGACGTTAGAATCCGGAGCGAAAAACGGTCGCGGTGGCGGGGCGGACGGTGAAACCTGGCTGGCCGCCCAACTCGAAAGTTCGACTTGCCGTTCGCGGTGCTGGGGACTTCCAGTAGCGTCCGTTGTCGACGGAGACGGTGATCGCACGTTGAGTTCCGATTCCAGGTCCATGCTCAGAAATTTCGTGCGGATCATCGACAGCATTTGGCGGTACAACTGCTGGCTGTCCTGAAATCGGACTTCGACCTTGGTTGGATGCACGTTGACATCCACTTCACTCGCCGGCATTTCGACGAACACGAAAGCGATCGGCTGGCGTCCGACCATCAGCAGCCCGCGATACGACTCGCGCAATGCATGCAGCAACGTGCGGTCCTGAATCCAGCGTCCGTTCAAAAAGATGTATTGGTTCTTTCGCGTCGATTTGCTTTCACTGGGATGCGCCACATAGCCCCACATCCGGACGTCGCCTTCTTCGGATTCCACCCAGATCAGTTTCTCGGCCAACATGCCGCCGTAAAACAACGATAGCCGTTCGACTAACTGGTTGGTTGCGGGCAATTCGTACACGGATTTGTTATTGTGTTTCAACACCATGTGCAGCCGAGGATTGGCCAGCGCCACGCGTGCGAATTGCTCGCTGATGTGGCCGAATTCCGTTGACTGAGTCTTCAGAAACTTGCGGCGGACGGGCGTGTTGGCAAAGAGCTGCGCGACTTCAACTAATGTTCCCGTCGGACAACCGCACGGCTTGGGTTCACCAATGCGTCCGCAATTGACTTCCAATTCGACGCCGCCGACCGCGTCTTCTCGTCGGCTGCGGATTCTCACACGGCTGACTTCGGCAATCGAGGCCAACGCCTCGCCGCGGAACCCCATCGTCTGAACTCGGAACAGATCATCGGCCGTTTCGATTTTGCTGGTGGCGTGCGGAGCCACCGAGAGCAAAACGTCATCCGGTTCGATGCCCTCACCATCGTCGACAACACGAATCAGCTCGCTGCCGCCCTGGGCAATGTCAATCTCGATACGCGAGGCGAGTGCGTCCAGGCTGTTTTCGAGCAATTCCTTGACGACGTTCGCGGGACGTTCAATGACTTCTCCCGCCGCGATCTTGTTGACGACCGACTTATCGAGTTGATTGATCCTCGGCATAATTGGCTCACGACGGTCCTTGGCGTGAAAATCTCAAAGCTGTCTCACTTCATAACGACCAATCACCAAATTCGCAATGTTTAGCACTGACCGACCAACTGCTGTCGACAATCAGCCGGAACGCGCTAGCGTCCGGTTCTTCTCCTGCAATCCGTGGGCTATCGCCCAATGGCACTCACTTGAGATGCAACATTCGGGAAACCATTGATGGGGGCCAGGAACCTCACGGTTCCCGCTAGCCTGGTATTTCGAGCTTCATTGCTCATGGCTAGCGGGAACCGTGAGGTTCCTGGCCAAAACGGATAACTGTCCGACTCGTCGTTTAACTTGACGAAACGATACC
>CAUZVF010000323.1:0-6369 GCA_963582955.1 Planctomycetota bacterium | reverse complement strand
CTGTTCGAAGTCTCCGAAGCAGACAGACTTGTCGCCGTAATCGAAGTGTGGCGTTCCACGCTGGAATCGTGATGAAACTCCTTTATGGGCTCGTCCAACACAGATGAAACAAAACGGCTGGGTGGTCGGGGTTGGAGCGACGTCAGGAGCGAAACCCCGGTGCGTCGAGCCTGGCGATCATCTCCGAAATGCAAGAAGTAGAGGGTTTTCCTCGGGGTCAGCTACGCGACGTTGACCGATTTTGACCGCGCCCTGCGACTTGTGGTATTATGCTGGAATAAGGAAATGCAGGAGACCCGATTGATGACCATCACCAAAAAAGATCTGGACAGTTTCCACAAGTTCGCCGCGGAACGGCTTGACCATAGCAGTGCCGACTCGACACTCGAAGAACTCGTCAGCCAGTGGAAGACGAGTCGCGAGTACGCCGAAACAGTCGAGGACATCCAACAGGGTGTCGATGACTACGCGGCTGGCGCGGGGCGTCGTGGGAACGTGTGCGTCAGAGGGCGGGGACAAGCCACGGCCCGTGGAACCGAAGCTCAAAACCTTAAACAAGTAAGGCGTTGCACCGGAGCACGCTCGTCTTTCGGCTTTTCAACGTCTTCGCATTCGTTTACGTTTTTTGGTTGTTCAACGTATACTCGCATTGGGCCGCGTGCCCAATCTTGGTCGTTAAGCGCAAGGAAGTCACGACATCGAATCTCAGCCTTGCGGAATTCCGGATTGAATTCTTTCGAGAACGCCGCATCGCAATACCCATTGCCGGTGCCATTTGTTGGGAAATCGCGGGAGCGTGCGGGGCCGTCTTACCGGTCAGGTACGCCCCGATGGCGATGTTCATCTGCCTCGAAATGATATAGTGTGACACGACCGCCTTCACCGCCGGCAGCGAGTGTTCGCCCGTCTGGACTGAACGCCAACGCCGTAATTCCTTGGTGGCTTCGCGCTTTCCATTCGGCAATCAGTTTGTGAGTCGTCACATCCCACACACGGATTTCACCGGCGACTCATAAGGCCCCTTGCCAGCTTGTCTGGCAAGAGCCACAGTTTGATCGGCCAAGAATACTCATAGCCGACCAAACTGATTCACCCGTCGGACAAGCCGACAGGGGTCTGATTGATTTGCAGTTATTCGGGCTAGCTCGTCAAACTTTGATTCCTGCCAGACAAAGCTGGCAGGGGACCAACTAATTGCTTACGTGTGACACTTGATTCTCGGACACCATACGCCTCTGAATAATCCGAGTTGATTGCCGTTCTTGCGCGTTGCGCTATTCGATCGTGAAGTTCAACCGATACGTGGCGAGCTTTCCGCTGAGCTTGTCTTCGACGGTCAGTGTCAGCACGTGTCGGCCAAGAGTGGCTTGCGGCGGGATCGTGTACTTGTAGCTGTTGAAGTAGTCGCGGCGAACGCTTTTGCAAACGTCCTCGACGGGAGGCAACTCGGTGCGATCAATGATCTCGCCGTTGTCACCGGCCGTCGCGACTTCGATAGTTGACTTCAACACCGACCGAAACTTGCCGTCCGTCGTGGGTTCGCTCTTGAAGTTGGCGATCTCGGCATAGATCAAAATCGGTTGGCCGGGGCTGAAGACGTTACGCTCGATATCCTGGAAGTCACCAAAGCCGTTGATCTTTCGAGAAAAAGCAGCTGTCCGAACTCTCAGTCGTGCTTTTTCTTCCAGTCGAGCGGTCGCCAATCTCAATTGCGCGATCGTCTCGGCCGCGCGGTCTTCGGCATCCGGCATGCCTTGAGAATCAAAGTAGCTCGACATGCCCCAAAACATCTGCTGCCAGAATTCCTGTTCGTTCGATTCAACTCCGGGAACCGGCTGTAACGCGAGTTCGAATTGTCCGGCGATCAGGTACAGCATCCGCAATTGCACGTGGCGGGCAATGTGGTTCTGCTTCTCGTCGTCGGTCGTCCCCGGCTGCGAGGTAGCCACTTCGGTTTCTGTTTGGCGAATCAGAAGTTGCAGTTTTTCGGACCACGGCCCATCGGCGTTTGCCGTCGGCAGTTGCTTGATGTTGTTCGAATTGGGAGCCGACTGGGTGGCATCCGTGTTCACCGGGCCGGGTTGATTCGGTGCGGCCGCCGAACCGGCAACTCCCAACCATTCGCCCCTCAGACCGTTTCGGATTCCCTGCCCCGCACTATAGATCGCGGACTTCAATGTCGACGGAGCTTGAAGAATCGTCTCCTTACCCGGCAACTGACTGAAAAACCGGCCCGGTTGATCGGACGAGGGCTCGGTCGCGTCGGGTTCGGACGTCACCAGATCGGACGATTGTGGTGTGTTCCGCTCGTCCGCGGACAGCGAGGGATTTGCCCGCGACTGAAGTGGCGCGGAATTCGATGAATCGGTAACGGTCGACGGTATCGTATGACCCGGCACGCCACTGTCGTCCTGCTCGCCTGGGCTGGCCAGAGTCACTCCACCAAGCGTCACCAAGTTCTTCCCGGATGGTGCTACCTGCGTGGGAATTTGTGTGGGATTCTGGGCCGCATTTGCGATGGCTGTTTGTTTGACTTGTTCGGAAACTCCGCGGTTCGAAATCTGCCGCACATTGGAATCGATGACGTTGCTGTTCCGCTCGGATTCCATTGGTGACGATGACGTTCGAACGTTGCCGTTTGCCCGAGTTCTTGGCAACGGTGTTTGCGAACGATCATTTTCTCGATGGCCCGCCTTAAATGAACGGTCACTCCACGGGTTAGTGGCTCCCAAACCGTATCTTCCCGCAGCCATACGCGGGTCGGGGGCTCGCAGCGTGCTGGTGGGAGTCGTCGGATCGTCGCTTGGAACCACACGCGCCAAGTAGGGACGTGCTGATTCCGCACGGCGGGCCGAGACGATTTCGTCCGGCGGGTCCGCGACCGATTGTTGGCCCATCCGAGCAACACGCCGGCGTTCGCGCAGCACTTGATCGATCATCCGTGGATCAGCACCTTGAAGGTTTCTGAGGGTCGCTTCCCGTTCCCGCGGTGAAGCGTCGGCCAACGCCGCGTCCACGGAATGCTGGTTTCCGTTTTCGTCGCGAATTGTCGCCAATCCGGGACTGCGGCGTGCCGCCGTTTCGCGATCGAATTCCGCGGCTCGTCTCGCGTTCGTTTCGAGCCGTTGGTTTGGCTGATTCAGACGGTTGTTCTGCTCGGCTGTCCATGAGGATTGTGAGACGGCCGGCCTTGATGTCGGAGTCGCCGAAACAACATCCGATCCAGAACGAATCCGATTCGTGGACACAAAGCGGTTTGCATCGTCTTTCGCCTGAAGAGCCTTGGCGCGTTTGGTCAGAGTGGCCGCACCTTCGTAATCGCCGTTTTCCGCCAAACGCCGTGCGTCTTGCATCATTCGACGAGCGGCTTCGTCAAAGGAGGTCGGTGATTTCGATTGTCGCTTGGTGAAATAGCGGCCAAGACCTCGCGGCGCATTCTGCCGCGATCGCGTCGAGGCCGGTTTCGTTCGTCCGGGCGCGGCTTCGATCTCCGCTCGCGGTTGGAATCGATCACTGCGTGGAAAGTCATTGGCTCGATCATCGACGGGGAGTCCTCGGGCTCGCTCGGCCAAAGCGATCGAACCTTGGTAATCACCATCGACCGCCAGTCGTTTCGAGTCGCTCATCATGCGGCTCTTGACATCGTCGTACGATAGTTCGCTTTGAGTCTCTCGCATGCTCAGAAAACTGCGATCGAACATCGCGCAGCCTCCAGTAAGCACCATGAAAACGGTGGCGAGGCAATAACCGACGAACGTCGTTCGCAGCATCACTATGAGCCGATGACCAATCGAAGTGGTTTGAGAAGTGCCAACGCGATGCGCTGAAGAAATGCACCAATGCTCTGTCAGTCATGGACTGATGAGCGTCGCAGAAGTCGAAAGACTTCTGGCCCGAACCCTTGCGAGTCCGGCTACTCCTCAAAACACGGCTGACAAAGCACCTGGAATGGCCGCGAAACTTAATGGAATGAACCGGATCCGACAATACGAATGCCGAAATCCTCACTTTTCACGGACCCAAGCGTGGTGGCGGGAACCTCACCAATCGAGCGTCATTTCTCGATAGTTAGGTAAATTGGATTGGACGCGTAGTTTGTCGTGATCGAAAATGTGATCGAAACTCGTGCCAACACCGCCATCGGAAACCGTTGCAGGACACTTGCCTTATCCGAAGCTTCCAGAATGATCGTGCCTTCCGCAACTTTCCCTGTCAGCCTGGCTTTGCTGGTTTTCGAGACGGTGATGCCGGGCGGAAGCTGATTCCCAAGAATCGAGCTGAAATACTTGAATTGCATCGCCAGCGTGATGGGGTCTTTGAATTCTTTGTCGCGTTTGACGCGGACTTTGATTTCCGCCTTGCCACCGGGTTTCAATACGATTTCAGAGGGGTCGGCAATGACTTCCAGTAAGTCCAGCGGCTCGGTCACTCCGATAATGCTGGTTTGGATTTCCGTGCGAGCCTGTCCGCCACCCTGCGTTTGCAATTCGCACGTGATCCGTCCATCCCGCCGAATTCTGTGAGGCTTTCCATCCGGCCCGGGAATCTCGGCGGTCCCGTAGACTTCGACAAGCGAAGCATTGATCTTGGCATCCGGCGCGGCCGATAGAATCAGTCCGCAATGATTCATTCCCGCGGGGATTGTGACGGGTTCCAAAGTAACTCCTTGGGGGAGTCGGTCAATGTGCATTTCGACGGGACCAGTGAAACCGTTCAATCGATTGACCCGCGCGAACCACATCATGCGCGTCCCCGGTGCGAGTTGAGAATAGTAGTATTCGCCCTGAACCTCGAAGTCAGGGCTGCTGGGTTCGGCCTTCAAATGATAGATGTATCGCTCGCCGCCCCGATCGTGCAGATCGCGAACCGCCAGTACAAACGTCCCGTCGGCGGGAGCTTTGTAGTACAGCTTCGAGTCTTGAGTTTGCAGGCCATCGTCCGATTCGGTCAACTTCTTACCGTCGGCGTTATAGATTTCCAAAACACTATCCAGCGGGAGCCCGCGTCGCTTGGCCGTGATCTCGAACAGATAATATTGGCCCTGCTTTGTCTCGAACGAGTAGTAATGAACTTGGTCGCGTTCCGCCAATCGTCCACTGATTCCAACCGGCAACGTCAACGATTGAGCCGTCTCGACCGCGTTGCCTTTTGATGCGCCCAGGATTTGTGGATGCTCGCTGATAAAAATTCCGATGGGGTTAGTGTGCCCCTTCGGTGTGGCGATGCGAAAATCTTTCCAACCGACGGCATGATCGGACGCGGCACTGATCGTCGTTGATTGCATGCCACCCAGATTGTGGCCAACGACTTGCACATCAGCTGATGTTCCGCGCTGCACCGCCAGAGGAAAGACCGCGTGGACATACGGCCTGTTCGAAATCTCGACGCAATAAACGTACTTGGCGTTTCCAATGTAACGAGCGTCACGAACCTCGATCGTGTAGTCGCCATCTTCCGGTATCGTGTAAGCGATAAACGATTCGGCGCCATCGAAATTGTCGTTCTGAGCAACCACTTGGCCCGTCGGACTGTACAGTGTCAGAATCGGGTCCATTAAATACGACCCGTTTCCCGATTGCATGCTGTGTACGGCACGAGTGACTCGCTGAGCGAACACTTGAAACGTCAATTCTTGTCCCGCCGCCGCGCGGACCTGATAGCAATCAACGTCTTCAGTCTTCTCGGTGGTTCCCGCGACACAAACCGGGAATTTGACAACTTGAGCCGTCGCGGGCGTGCCGTTTTCCTTGTTCTCTTCGTCAACGACCGGATAGTCCGACACATAAATGTGCGCACAACTGGAAACTGCCTGAGCCGTCGCGACGCGGAACTCATAAACGCCGGGCTCTTGATCGGCCGGCACATCAAACTCGAAGCGAAACGCAGTCCCCGGCCGCCCACGTCCACGACGAGGCGCATCGATCGGTTTCGTCTCCAGAAACGTCGCCGTAATCCCCGGCCGACCAAAGAACACCGAATGAGTTCTATCGAGTGTAAAGTTCGACCGGACGTTCAATGTCCGTTTCGTACCCCGCTGAATCGCCACCGGAGTCGTCGGCGCGAGCTGCCGAAATCCAATTTTGCTTTCAGCCGATGCCGTGTTCACGACGACGGTCAGCCAACATGCGACAAACACATTGAGCAGTTTTTTTATCACGAATAACCTACCTGATGTCGCTGCTTCCAGATCCAGTACTCGCCGAATCGGCAACGTGTTGCACTTCGTTGATGTGTGGAATTGAGACAAATCGTAACCTGGGGCGACTGTCTTCGCGTTCGATGCCGATGACGTCCTCACCGACGATCGCCAATTCCGGATGTCGAATCTCATGCGTTCGGCCATTCGACATGTGGAGACGAATCGGGATG
>CAUZVF010000322.1:0-6388 GCA_963582955.1 Planctomycetota bacterium | reverse complement strand
TTTTATGGCCATGTGGCATGTTCGTTGCCCCTGTCACGTCAGTCGTCCGCGCCGCCCACAAGGCGGCGTTTGCAATACTCCGCAAATTGACGAAAAGGGCTTTGCAACAACATGTTCCCACTCGATCCAATCCGACATTTCGGCGTCGTTCTGTTCTGTTCTGTTCTGTTCTAGTTCCGCCGACGCCGGCGTGATTACGACCGGAGGTACGATTTCGAATCCGCAAGTCTTGGATTTCGAAAGCGCGACTGTTGGCAATATCAGTTCGAGTGACGCCCTGTTTTCCAACTTTGGAATCAGCGATATTGGCATTCAGAATCCATCGTTTTTTTTTGACGGTTATGGTGTCCGGACAAATTCGTCACGCGCTGTGTGGGTGAATTCCGGCGGCTTGGCAATCGTTGATCCAGGTGCAGCAAATAATGCTATAGACGGAGACTTTTGGTTCATTGATTTCACGCAGCCTCAAAGTGTTTTAGGATTTGGGCTGCATGATCAGAGCGGGACTCTCAACGTCGAGTTCTTCAGCGGTGGCGCGTCCGTTGGCTCGACCACCGTTACTATTTTAACAGGTGACCTCGAAGAATCTACGTTCGCAAACACTGACACATTCGATCGCGTGACAATTGATATCAACTCTACGACGGTAGCTTTCGCACTCGACAACATCACGTTGTCATCGGCAACCGCGATCCCGGAACCGAATTCTCTTGTCCTGATTGCAATGGCAACCGCCGGCATGTTTGGTCGCGGCTTGCGGAATCGCCGCCGAAAACGGCGGAAGGACGTGGATGAGCCAATCTAACCCAAATTATTTATGAACATTCCGTAATTCGACGCAAGTAATTGTGAGCACAATGGTTCCGCCAAAGTCTCGAATACACAGCGTTGGCGAGCGGCATGCGTCAGCTTGCCGGCAAACCCTGAGCATCGTTGTCGGAAGGCTAACGCCCACCGCTCGCCTGAATGATCTGGTTTACGCTCCATACTTCTCCAACCGTCCGGCGTGCGCTAACGCCATCAGCATCAGGTGTTTGGCTTCGAATTGTCCGAGGCCGCCTTAATACAACGCAGGAACTCGGCCCGTACGATGGGTTCATCCAATAGTTGTGAACGGAATGGGGTGAGTCGTTTTTTCATGTTCGTGTCATGTTGAATCCCGGGCTTCAGACATGGAAGTCAATGATCCGATCGACCCACGGAATCGGTTCGGCGGAATCCAAGAGTCCAAGCATTCGGGCCGCAAGATTCTCTTGCGTCAGTTGACGGTAGCCGAGATAGCCCGTCGTCAATCGTGGGTTGATGTCGATGAGTATTGGCTCGCCCGGAGTCGCGAAAGGAACGATCAAGTCGAATCCGACATAACCGCTCAGACCAACGATATTTGAGCAAGTCTGTCGAACGATTTTGTGGACGCGCTCGATCGTTTGCGAGCCCACGAGTGCGGGCATTCGTCCGCCGAGGTATTGGAATCGTCCGTCGTTGCTGATGTGTTGCTCACCAATCGGGAATAAATCGATTCGATCGCAATTGCGGTCAATCAACACCGAAATCGAGATAGCAGTTCCTTCGATAAACGGCTGCTGCACTATTTCTCGACCGTTGATGTCTTGCAAGGGCTCATGGCACACACGACGCAATTGGTCGTCCCCGTCGATGAGAAATGTGTCCAGCGAACCGGCACCGTAACGCGGCTTGATGACGATTGGGAATTCGAACGCGGGCCGTGCGTTTCTCGGTTGGAATTGCCGGGTCGGGGCAGTTGGAATCCCGCGTTCGGTTAAAAACGATGCGACCTTCAACTTGTCCCCGCACAATTCGATCGCTTCGCGATTCGGACCAAGCGTCTGGCAACCGAGTTCGTCTAACTGACGACGGCGATCCGACAGGATGCTGTCAAACTCGGGCGCAATGATGAAGGCCACGTCACAAGACGCCGCCAATTCACGAAAGCAACGGGCTTCTTCGTCTGGAGAATCGATCAAGGTCGCTGTGATTCGGTTATCGGGAAAACTGCCTAATCGCGAATCCCAGCAAGTGACAACTCGACAGCCATCGATTCGGGCAAAATCTTCGCCGATGGCCAACAGCATCGCACGGCCCTCGACCGCAAGAGAGGTCGAAAGGTGGTCCGTCGGCCAAGCTCCGCTGCAAACGTATTCCCAAACAAAAACTCGCACGCTTACGCTTCTCGGATTCGAGTTCCGTCGACTTGCTAGAACGCTAATCCGCGCTAATCGACGCTCATTCAAGATTAGCGGAGATCAACGTCGATCAGTGTTCCCAATCGAATTTGATTTAGAGGATGCAATGGACCGTGCCGTTGCGGAGAAGAATGAAAGGTTTACGATAGTGGCGGCTTGTGTCGTTGTCATCAACGTGCCCGTCAATGTTTGTGAACGGGCTCGATTATCAGATTCCATGGAGCATTTTATGTCTGCTTGCGTCACGCACCGATTTCGCCGAGTCGACACGCAATGTCATCGGTTCCGATTTATGTCTTTCGCGGCAGTTCCAATCAATTCCTGTTTGATGTTATTTGCAATGAGCTTTCACGTAACAAGCTCAGCACACGCGGCCGAACCCGTACGATTGATCTTCGATACCGATATCGGTAACGACGTTGATGACGCATTGGCGTTGGGAGTGATTCATGCTCTGCAGAGCCGTGGTGAGTGTGAATTGTTGGCTGTCACGATTACCAAGGATCACGACTTCGCGGCTCCGTTTGTTGATTGCGTGAACACGTTTTATGGACGCGGGAACATTCCGATCGGAGTTGTCCGTAACGGGCCGACTCCGGCACAGGGAAAGTTCAACGGGTTGGCGAATCAACAGGACGGCGGGAAACAGCGCTATCCGCATGATTTGAAGAGCGGCAAGGAGGCTCCGGAAGCGACGGACTTGTTGAGAAAAGTCTTGGCGAATCAGCCGGATGGTTCGGTTGCGATTGCTCAGGTTGGGTTTTCAACAAATCTGACGAGACTGCTCGATTCGAAACCGGATACGCATTCGCCGCTGTCGGGCAAGGAACTCGTCAAGCAAAAAGTCCGGCTGCTGTCGATGATGGCCGGAGCGTTCCAACCCATCCGCGGCAAGCGGCATTTGGAATACAACGTTGTCAAGGATATCCCGGCAGCACGAAAACTCGCCGAGGAATGGCCGACCGAGATCGTCTACAGCGGATACGAAATCGGCATTGCGATCCCGTATCCATCCGAAAGCATCGTGCATGATTACGGCTACGTGAAACATCATCCGCTGGCCGACGCGTATCGGCTGTACAACCCACCGCCCCACAACCGTCCGACTTGGGACTTGACGAGCGTGTTGTACGCCGTCCGCCCGAATCGCGGATACTTCGACGTTTCGAAATCAGGCACTGTGACTGTCGAAGATGATGGAGAAACCCGATTCGTGGAGGCCAGCCGTGGCCCGCATCGATACTTGAAAGTCTCGCCCCAACAGATCATTCGCGTGATGGAAGCACTGACTCAATTATCAAGCCAACCACCAGATCGAACGCGGCTGCAGTGACCAAGAACGAAGACGCAACCGGTGAAGGGACCGATCGGATTGCAATCTCGGTGGCAATGCTGGGATGTTACTCAAAGAGAATCTGTTGTGAGGT
This sequence comes from Planctomycetota bacterium, assembly GCA_963582955.1. Lineage (GTDB taxonomy): Bacteria > Planctomycetota > Planctomycetia > Planctomycetales > Planctomycetaceae > CAUZVF01. The sequence goes on along the minus strand of CAUZVF010000322.1, from coordinate 2,757 downwards.
CTGCCCTACACGGATATCATCGAACATCGGATTTCCGCAATAGTTTCGCGAGCGAGCACTATGCCACATTCCCGTCCTTCAACGGCCACACATCCCGTCACTCGGCGGGATCTGCTACAGGCGGGTACGATCGGATTGATGGGCCTTTCGATGGCCGATGTAGCGACGTGGCGGGCTGAGGCAGCCGAACGTCAGGCGTCACTTCCAAAACCAAAGTCGGTGATCTATCTGTTCCTCACGGGTGGACCCTCGCAGCATGACACGTTCGACATGAAGCCGGACGGACCGGCCGAATACAAAGGCGAATTCCATCCGATTGCCACCAACACGCCGGGGATTCATATTTGCGAGCACATGCCGATGCTGGCTCGGCGCAGTCACATGTGGACTCTAGTGCGTTCGCTGACCCACAAGGAAAACGGTCACGACAAAGGCACCTACGTGATGCTGACCGGCAACTCGGTGGTGCCGCCAACATTCCGTTCCAGCAAGCCGCAGTCGGTCGACTTGCCCAGCATCGCGGCGATCGGCGGATACTCGACTCAGCGGCGCGGAATTTTGCCGACGAGCGTCATTCTGCCCGAGAAGATTTATCACTCGAACACCGGGGTTTATCCGGGTCAGTTCGCGGGACTGCTGGGACCACAACACGAACCGTGGTTAATCGAATGCACGGACAAGCCGCACGCCTACCATGACTATTCCGGGGCATTTCCGAAGTATCTCTTCAATTTGCACGACGGCAAGTCCTCGGATAAGGACGACTGGAAATTCGAAGTTCCTCATCTGTCGTTACAAGAAGGCATCCTTGACCGACGCTTTCGCAGCCGGCTGAGTCTACTAAAGTCCATCGATCAGCAGCGCAGGCACCTTGATCAGACAGCCAAAGGGGCCAAATACGACCGCAGTCGCGCGAGTGTCGTTTCAATGATTGGCGACCCGAAAGTGCGTGAGGCGTTCGATGTCCGAAAAGCCGATCCCAAAACTCTGGAACGCTACGGTGACAATTCGTTTGGTTGGTCGTTGCTGATGGCACGGCGGTTGGTCGAATCGGGCGTCAACATGGTTCAGGTCAACCTCGGCAACTTCGGCAGCTGGGATTTGCACGGCAACAATTTCCCGTTGCTGAAGAATTTCCTGTTCCCGCCGACCGACCGAGCAGTCTCGGCGTTGTTGGACGACCTGCAAACAAGCGGCCTGCTGGAAAACACTCTGGTCGTGATGGCGGGCGAGTTTGGACGCACGCCGCGAATCTATAATGTGGCTCCCAATGTCTACAAACTTCCAGGAAGAGATCATTGGGCTCCGTGCCAATCGGTGCTGTTTGCCGGTGCGGGAGTCAAAGGCGGAACCGTCATCGGCTCGTCCGATCGCGACGGTGCGTACCCGACGTCCGATCGGCAAACTCCCGAAAACTTCGCCGCCACGATTTATCATGCTCTTGGAATCCCGGAAGACGCCAACTGGCACGACGCGAATGGCCGGCCGTATCACGTTTATCAAGCCAATCCGATCGAAGGACTGGTGGCATAACACTCTCATAGGGAGTAGTACGTTGAAGTTTCGAGCGATGGCAATGTCGGTGTTTGTCGTTTGGAGTTTGCATATTGGCCGCGTTGCCAGTGAGGAAAAAGCAACCACGTCGTCGATTCGCTTTTCCGAACATCTGATCGCGGACAAATACGCCTATGCCTATGGAATCGCGGCTGCTGATTTCGATCGAGACGGTGATCTCGATTTGACCAGTGCCGATTACACGCCGCACAACCGGCTGTACTTGTTCGAAAACGACAGTCACGGCAAATTCAAGAAGCACTTGATTCAAAAGGACGATCCGGAACGTCTGGAGCGTCATCTGGTCGGCGATATCGACGGCGACGGCGACTTGGATGTGGCGATTGTCAAGAACCTGAGAGGCCACCTGTTGTGGTTCGAAAACAGCGGCAAACCCACGGATGGTAAGCTGTGGCGGCGTCACGTGATCACGACTGATTTGCCCGGAGCTTATGACGTGGCGCTGGGTGATTTTGACCGCGACGGAGATTTGGACGTGGCCGCTTCGAGTTGGGTATTGGGAAACCAATTCGCCTGGTTCGAAAACGACGGGACTCCGGCCGACGGCAAATGGACAAAGCACATGATCGAAAACGACGTCGCCGAAACCCGCACGATGCGTGCGGCCGACTTCGACGGCGACGGCGACATCGACTTGTTGGGAACCGGACGTAAGGTCAACCAAGTCATCTGGTACGAGAATCGCCGCTCGACGGAGAATCGTGTTTCTTGGAAGAAGCACCTCATCGACAACAAGTCAATTTGCCCGGCGCATGGGAATCCGGCCGACATGGACGGCGACGGAGATCTGGATGTGGTGATGGCGTTAGGGTTTTACTATCGCCCCGATTCCGAGGATTCCAGTGCCTCGCGACGTCGTGAGGACAACCAAATTGTTTGGTACGAAAATGATGGCACACCAGCGTCGGATCCCTGGAAGAAACATGTGATCGGACCTCGTTTCGACGACGCTTTCGAAGCCGTTGCTGGAGACCTGGATGGTGACGGAGACATCGATGTCGCCGCCACATCCTGGCGCAACCCGGGGCGCGTTGCTTGGTTCGAGAATCATGGCAACCCGACAGGCAAGTGGACGCGGCACATGTTGAAGGACAATTGGCGCAGTGCGAACCAAGTCATTATCGCCGACCTCAACGGCGACGGCCGACCAGACATTGCTGCGTGTGCCGAGCACGGTAGCTA
>CAUZVF010000321.1:0-6390 GCA_963582955.1 Planctomycetota bacterium | reverse complement strand
CCATTCGTCAAGACTTCCCGGCAGAGAACCAACGACTTCGAATGCCTCGTCGTTTGGCGCGGGAGGCACTGTCAGTCCCGCCACTTCACTTCCGGTGGATGCGCGATGATCCGGAGATGCAGTCGATGATGTGGAGCCTGCGGTCACCAAATCACTCTGCATGGCACCGATCTGAATTCCACCTGCGCGATAAACACCCAGGAAACCGTTGGTGACGCATAGGGCAAACACTTCAAGTGCGTCCGTCCGTTCCAAACCGCGCGCTGTACTGGCATCCTTAAAGAACAGCCAGGCACGATTCCGGGTGCCGTACAGTTCCAATTCCAATGGATTGTTTCGCCATTCATCCGCGTGTTCCCAGGTCGAATTAATCAGCACCTCGTCGGTCCAGTAAACCAGGGCACCTTTGGCAAGATGGAATTGGGGCGCGTCGAGTCCCCGAACGTCGAATTGACCGATCAAGTCCTTAAACCTCTTGCACGCAATGTCTGGCGTCGGAGCCGCTTGAGGCGCGAATTCGATCTGGTCCAAAACGTCCAGTACGTAAAGGATGACTGGGGAGACCTTCTGTCGAAACGATTCATCCATTTTTCACCACGAATAGATCAAGCACGAGTTCGATCGATCCTCCTTGTTCGTCGAGAACCGTCATTCGATTCGTGCCCGCGAAGTCACCGTCCAAGAATCGATCGTTGACTTTCAACGCCAAGGTGGGCGATTCCAACAACTGCTGCCAGTAAGGACCTGTCGTCTCGATTCGGAAATAGGTCATGTTCTTCAACATTGGCAACGTCGCACTTTGCTCGACAAACCTTTGGACCCTCAACCCAGACTCGGCATTCGTATAGATTTGGGAGATCTTGCCGCTGCTACCAAGTTTCCAGTCAAGGTGGCTTTTCGCGAAAAGTCTTTCGAGTGCTTCTGCTGGTACTTCGCTTTGGATACCGATATAGAATTCAGTGCCTTCAACCAGCCAATCCCTCTCTAGATTGACTTCCGACCACATTTCGATACCAACAAATGGGAATCGCAGGACTTGCGTGGTCGAAGCATCTGCTTGGAAGATTGCTTCTATCTCCTTTTGAATCGTCACGAATATGCCGCCGAGGTCGTCGTGGTCGTAGATTGGTAATTTTGGCGGTTGCCAATCGCTACGGACGATTGAAAGCTGCCCAACCAAACGGCACAGCTCACAATACGCCTGATGTGGATGAAGACCCTTTGTCTGAAACAGTTGCAGCAAAAACGGGTACGACGAATTTGCAGCGCTCAATTGCAAGATGGCGCGATGCACCTGGGGCGAGTTCGATTCTGCCCAGCCTCCCAGAGTATTCAGAGATTCGGCAGTCGTTTTAACGTACGATCCTAATTGAGAACAGATCGCCAAGAGAATATTCTGTTGCAACGGCGCACAATACTCGCAAGTCAGTAACGGGGGAATGTAGCTTGGATCAATTTCGGGCACCGCTCCCGGCTGGCCAGAGCGACGGAGTTTCATCAGCGGCAGCGATTCATAGCCGGCTGGCGTCTCGAGTGACGATTGTGCCTTTAATTGAACGTTTAAGTAATGCGTATCGATTTCTCGATTGTTGTCTCCACTATTCAGCTCTTCGTGTCGCTCGGTCGCAATCAGGAAACGGTGTTCTTGGTTGTTATCCGCTCGGCCGTGGCTCGAATTCGGGCGCCCCGGAACAATGTGGGGCAACAATAGAAGGATGAAGAGTTCCGAATCGCGTTCAAATTTGGAACGCACATCGAGCACCGGCAATTGGCCATTTTCGGGAACCGAAATCATTGTCCCGTCTTTCATCCGAGCTTGGACGTGGGGAATGCGGATCTCGTAATTCGCGAGCGCTGGCTGATTCACATCGAGCAACCGAATTCCATACGAATAGGCTTTCACCCATTCGACCGATGTCGCCAACCAATCGCGCAAGTTATCTTCCGCCGCCTGAAAGTGGTGCGGAAGAACCAACATCCCCTCAAACCAACGAACTTGCCGAGTTCTCATTTCGTCCCCATCAGCACGTGGCTGATTTCTGCGTTAGAAATTGATCAATCCAATGCATGATCGATTTACGGGAAAGTATCGTCACTAGCTCGCTTTCCGACCGTTAACCCTTTAGCAATCCGTAATACTAAATTATTACGAAGAATCGTCACAAGGAACAAAGAAAGAATTCGCATTCAGGAAGTCGTTTCGCGACAATTGTAACTTGGCCTCGCTACGATGTCTCGTGACAGAACGATTCATCCGATACAAAGCTATAAGCGGTAAGCAGCAGATTTGATATCGAGATTGAATACGGGTGCGCTAGCACGATTCTTATATTGGCGCATTAATTCGAAGATACCGGATGTAACGCTGGAGGGCGTCCACAAGAGTCGCATGAAATTAGATGAAGATTTTTCCGACGACGATGTCTCACAAAAAGAGTCACGGAAAGCTGCTGATTCAGGACAGTCTGAAGCGGGAACAGAGAGCCCGCAAGCAGTAACGCCAATCGTCGGCTTGCATGAATTGTCAGACGATAATCCACGGGAATCCGATGGACCCCGACCTCGCCGGTTTTTGGCGGGGCATTCGTCTGCGGATCCCTTTCGAGCCCGACTGCCTCGATGGTTTCGCGCCTACCTGCTTGGCGCATGCTTTCTTGTAAGCCTCTGCGCGTTGATCTCGGTCCTAACGTGGCCATTCGTAGGCGAACTGAAGCAACCGGTGGTTTCCAGCCTGGGGATTTTCGACTATGTGGCACCGAGTATTTCCGAAATACCGTACGGTCAGCAGGATGCGCTTCGAGTCGCTCAGTCGTTCGAGGGTTCGCAAGAGGCCGGTTCCCAAAATCAAACCGATGTCACGATTGCGAGGGATGCCAACGATTTTGACCGTTTCCTTCGTGAGAAATTACAAACCCCTTATCGCGAAACATGTGTACTCTATGTGATCGCCCACGGAGTCAGCCATCACGATCGAGCCTACTTGCTGGCGTCCGAATCCGATCCGTTTCGCACAAGCACTTGGTATCCAGTCGATGAGTTGCTTAACCGCCTCGGTGAAACAACGGCACGCAATGTGTTGCTGATTCTGGATGGGAACAGCGTAAGCCACGATTTGAGTCTTGGAATGATCGGAAATGACTTTGCGTATCACTTGGCGCGACAATTTGACGAACAGGTCAATTCATGGAAGAAACAACCGACGCAGACGGATAAGAACATCTGGATCTTAATCTCTTGCGGCGACGGAGAAGTTTCGTGGACATCGCCAACTTTCAGAGGATCCGCGTTTGCGTTGGCAACGAAATATTGTCTTCGAGGAGGGGGACGAGCAGATCAAAGTCAATATGCCGGTATTTCTCGCGATGGCAACATTTCCGTCCAAGAAACGTTTGACTTTGTCCGTAACGCCGTTGCCAATTGGTCATATGAAAATCGCTTTGCCAGACAAACTCCTGTTGCTTGTCGCTATGGTGACGATTTTTTGCTTGCTGACGTGAATGAGGCTGTGAGTATGGCCAGTTTGATCAGTGATAGGGCTGATCTGACATCAAGAGCGTCGGATATGGAGTCGGAGACCCAATCAAATCAAAACGATAGAACGTCTGAGACCGCAGAAAAGACTTCAGGTGACACAGCAGTCACGAAGCAGGCGACGGGGTCTGAACCAGACGAGTCCCCGGCATCGAAAAATGCTCGAGAACCAACAAGCGCCGAGACGCAATCAAAAGACAAACAAGGGGACAAATCCGGCCAAGTTGTTGAAAGGGAAACCAATCCGTCAAATCAGCAAGGGGATAAGGCATCTTCAATCGATACGAGAGCTCAATCGACAAAATTCGGCGAAAACGAGGTTCGACTTGGAGAAATCTGGCGGCAACGGGAATCCTTGTCAAAAACGTCAGCCGTCTTGAAACAGCCTCTTGTTTGGAGTCGCTACCAACACACCCTGATGCGAGTCGAGGAAGCCCTACTCGCTGGTTCCATGGATCAAGCTTCAAGACTCCTTGACCGCGACATTCCGCTCCTACTTGGCCAACTTCAACGTAAGCACTCTGAAGAATCAGCAATAAAATCGTCAATCGTGGGTCTTGATCAGTTGAGTTCACAGACACCGCCGGGCGACCTGGAGTTGATTCAGAAGGTACTGAATTTGCCAATTGATTCAGACGTTGCCGCGTTAAGAAACGCAGAAACAGTCGAATCGCAATTCTTGTGGCTATTGGGTCAAGTGTGCCGAACCGGCGAAAAATGGGCCGATGCTGAATCAGTTCAGCTTGCCATTCGCTGTCGTTCGTTGGCGGAACAAATCGTCAATTCCGACCAGCCACTGCTGGTCCGGCTCTTGAAGCGAGACATTGAAGTCGCCGACGCAACGCGAACAGATGCGCAAGTTGATCTCATTCTCGGTCGTATCGATTCCGCCAACAAAGGGTTGCAGAGTGCTCTTGAGGCATATCGAACGATACTTGATACGAAAGAAATCGCCGTTGCGGAATTCATCGATGTGCAACAAATGGTGATAGCGCTGCCGACCATGATCGATTGGCTCGGTCACGATCCCGAATGGAACGAACGCAAGATTAGTGATTTGGAGCGATTGAACGCGTTCATTGATGAATTGAAGTCGTTTTGCGTCGATCCGTCATTGCAAGCTTTACACTTATTGCACAAGAGATCGGAGGGCATTCGCCAACGTGCCGAAAACTATGCCGTCAACAGTTTAGAACCCGTTGATTGGCGTCGCTCTGTTGCTGTCTTAAAGCTCCCATTTCTTCAATCCAAATTGCGCCAACGATTGCTGATGAGCCTTTTGTTACTTGACGATACCGTCGAATTGAATGGTCATCGAACGCCAATTTCTAGGACAGCAAGCGAACGTGTATGGAGTCCGTTTGCTCTAACACACTTTTTCAAGTTCATTCGAGTCGTCCACCCGCAGCCGGTTGTCAGCGACAAGTTCGTCAGTCGTCTGCAAGTCCTTGATCCAAGTTTGCGCGCTGCCACGGGCACCGACAAAGTGACTCAAAGTCTTACCGATGTCAGACAAGCCAGGGCCGAAGCTCGCCGCGAATTTCGAGCTTTCATCTCTACAATTCGCAGTCACCCACACGATTTGCGGGATACCTCAAACGCGATGTCGTCTTGGTTGAGCCTGCTCGCGACCAGTTTTTGGACTGCCGATTCCACTTCACGTCTCGATTCCCAGAATTCCGTGGCAGTGAAATTCAACAAACGCATGGCCCACGAATTACTGGCGTGGCGGGCACGAAGGCTGCAACAAGAAAACGATCTGCTGCCCAAAGATTGCTACGATCCGATACTGGAATCGTTCAAGTCGGCGTTGCGGCATTATGATTCTGAGTTTGTTGTTGCGAGTTCGGCAAAGTATTTCCAACTTGAAACAGAAGCCGCCGTCGGATCCGTTGGTGGGCAACCTGTCATCGTCCCGTTCACGCTACGCGTGATGCGTGGCTTACCGGTTGATGTTGGTGCAACACTCATCCTCTCGCTGAACTCAGAAAACTTGGTTCAAGAATTCGAACTCAATGGTGTGCCAGCGGTCAACGGAGTTGTTGAAGCTCCTTTAACGGACGTTGTCGCGTTGAGTGAGCATCGATTTCGTCTGGCTCTTCGTAGTCAAATTGCCGAAGAGAATTCGAAGCGAGAAGTAATCACGGCATTTGTCAAACTTTCGAATAATTCTATCGACTGGTTGCCGTTTCCAATCCGTTTGAAGCCTCCACCGCAGAAACCGGCAGAGCTTGTCATCGAATGGGATGACCGAGGACTGAAAAAGGGACGCATTGACCTCTACCCAAATCAGTCGATTCCAATCAGTTTGAGCGTCCAAAAAAACGATCCGCAAATATCGGATCTGCGAATCGAGTTTGTTGGAGTCGGACAGGTACAACCGATCCAACTCACCAAAGAAGAGTTGAAATCCAACATAGCAAAGGTCACTCCCAAGCCAGGATTCAACGCATCGTTCGCGGACGACAATTTGACAATTCAGCTCTTCTCTGGCGAAACGCTACTCGACGAACAGTCTTTACGTGCCGCGATCCTAGATTTGACTCAATGTTTTCGCTGTGACGTGGTCTTCGACATGACTCACGAGCGAATCAAAGCCCACATCATCCGAGTTCACAAGAGCGACATCCAAGCACCGGTTCCGTTCGAACTTGTGAATAACGCGCCAGACGCTGACAGTTTCGTACGCGGAAACATCGCAACAACGCTTGAGCCATCGGATTCGGAGGCATTTCTTGATATTCAAGGTCCCGTCGATTCGACCGGCAGTTACCGAATTGCGATTTCAAGCAGTGGAGTGCCACGTCTGTTCAGATATATCGTCGGCCGCAACCAATTAGTGGGCACTCCCGACACGTC
>CAUZVF010000320.1:0-6396 GCA_963582955.1 Planctomycetota bacterium | reverse complement strand
CTGGATCGACGACAACGGCTACAGCAAGACGTGTTATCACTCGCATCCAAACAAGACACTGCTGGACGTCGAACCCGGTCACATCGTGATTCACAACTGCAAAACCAGAACGCAGTATCGAGTCGTCGACCTGAAACCGTTCCGCACTGACGAATGCCGCGACGAGTCCGCATACGAATGGGTGACCGCATCATGAGGATCATCGTCGAACAGAGCGAACACGACGAGGGGTGAACGTGACGAGTGAAGAAAAACCCGCAACCGCAAGAAATGTCAATGAGCCCGACTGATCCAGCTCAGCTAAGGGAGGAAACACGTCAATGAGTCAGATAACCACGGAAGAGCTCGCGGCGAAGAAGTGCCTTCCATGCGAAGGCGGCGTACCGCCAGTTCCAGAAGACGAGGTCAACAGACTGCTGGAAAGTCTGCCTGGATGGGAACTGACCGACGATGGACAGCGGATTCGCCGCGAGTGGGTTGTCAAGAATTTCATGGCGGCCATGGCATTCTTCATGCGTGTGGCGGAATTGGCTGAAAACGAGGGTCACCATCCCGACCTGCACCTGGTCGGCTACTGCAATGCGGTCATCGAACTGTGGACCCACGCGATCGGCGGCCTTTCGGAGAACGATTTCATCACGGCGGCAAAGATCAACCAATTACCGGTTGACTCGGAAAAGCCTTCGAGCAAAACCGACGCCACCGCTCGAAAACAAGAAGACAATGGAATGGGATTAACGACTGCGTCGATCCTCGTCGATCTCGTCACACGTCGTTGCAACAACTGCAAAGTCGCACTGCGCGACGAGCTTGCCGAGAAGTGTCCGGTTTGCGGTGCTTCGTTCGACCGGATTTCGTCGAACCACGTTGGCCTGGCCGACGAATTACGGAAGAAGCGAGAAGAAGCGGGAATAAGTTTTGAGTAAGCGGAGTGCCACTGTTGACGACCAGAGAACAACAGAACCTCACAAGATGAATTCCCGCAGGAACTTTGGCAGGATGGGAGGTGAGGAAACGTCCGCAATGAGAATCATCGTCGAACAGAGCGAACACGACAGCGCTTGGACCGCTTGGTATCAGAACCGATGCGAAGTTGGCTTCGGTGGCGATTGCGTTGAAGTGGCACTCAGCCGGTTGCTTCAGAATTACCGGCTGCCAGAACACGAGCCGGCCACGATTCAGCACATTGCCGACGATTCGACCGAGACGCGGCGGGCGTTTGTGATTGAGGCGGATACTTAGCGGCCAGCGACTTTCATTTGCAAATTCCGCGTCCAACCGCCGCTCCGGTTGAGCGATTTGTTATGCTGCTTTCGTGAGCACGCTTTCAATTGTTAAATGATTTGTCGGTGTACCGTGCCACGTGCCACCTTCACGGTTTCGTCTGCGACGCAATCCGATAGAGGTGCTTCTCACTCCGGATGAAAAGCGCACCCTGATCGATGGCATATGATGCCAACGTGCGTTCTCCAATCGGGTTTTCAGCCAGCAGTTCGTACTTCCGTCCGGCGGCCAGCACCACGCCGTTGCCTTCCTCGCTTTGCGCGTAGATCCGACCATCGGCGTACACCGGTGAGGCCGAGTGGTTGCCGCCGATCCGTTTCTGCCAGTGGACTCGGCCGGTCTTCGCGTCCAGACAGCTCGCCAGTCCGTTGTCCGAAATCATGTACAGTTCATCACAGACGAGAAGCAGCGAAGGTGTGCCCGGAACGCCGCGACGCGTGGACCAATTGATGTGTGTGTCGGTGACGTCGCCCTTACCGTCAGGGCGGATCGCGATCAGGGTAGGCGAATGATACCGCGTCGTGACGAAGACCAACCCGTGTCCGAACACTGGTCGCGGCACGATGGAATCGCCCTCGTAACGCACTCGCCAGATCTCCCGGCCTGTTTGCGGTTCATACGCGACCACCACATCTGTTGCCGGAATGACCACTTGGCGGCGACCGGCGACGTCGATTAACAGCGGTGTGCAAAATGAATACTTCAATCGATTCTCGATCTCCGGACGAGGCGTTCTCCAGAGTACCTTGCCGGTTTTCTTGTCGAGGGCGATGACGAATTGTTCCGTGCGTCCGTCACAACTGAAGATCAGCGCGTTGTCCACCACGATCGGCGACCCGCCGTTGCCCCAGCCCGGATCGAATCGGATGTCTCGGTTTTTCCAAACAACCTTACCCGTCAGTTCGAGGCAGGCCGTCCCCTGATGACCAAAATGAACATATAACCGCTCGTCCTCGACGAGCGGCGTGGCGCTGGCGTGACCGTTTTTCTTGTGAATGCTTGGGGCGGTGGCGCCGTCCTGAACGAAGATTTGCTCCGACCAGATGACCCGACCCGTGCCCGCGTCAAGGCACAACGCCACGAGCGATTGGTCCCCGGTCGCACTACCCTCGACAGGTACGCTGCTGGTCAGGTAGATGCGCGCGTTGTAGACGACCGGAGACGACCAGCCGGCTCCCGGAACCGCCCGCTTCCACGCGACGTTTCGGGTGTCCGACCACTCGATCGGCAGATTCTTCGCGGTCGAGAGGCCTTGACCAGTCGGTCCACGGAACTGTCGCCAATCCTCACCGCGGACGTGAACGGCGACGAGTAAGTCGGCGGTGATGGCCAGAGTTACTAGAATAGACAAGCTTCGTCGCATGTTACGCCTCTTTTTATAGGAATTGATTGTGCTGATTGACGGTGGAATTGTCGAGTGTGGCTGGGACGAGAGATGATTGTCTTTCGGCGGCCCGGATTCGCATGCAGTCCAACCATGATCTGGGCACTTCTCCTCAAAATCCACCATCGCCACGGCCATCATCTCTTCGATCTCACCCCCGTGCCGCTCCAGTGGAGACGATTCAATTCACCAACGGGGCGACGCTCAAATTCATGTCGGGAGGTGGCGGCGACAAGAGCCGCGCGGGATTCACCTCACGCGTGGTCGTGATCATCGAGACGGACGGCATGGACGAGGCGGGAATCTCCAGCCGCGAAACGCTGGCCGAGGGCTTGCTGCTTGCCACTTGAATCGAGCGTGACTCCCACAGTGCCAGTTGGAGCGCCTGTGACAACCTGCACAAGACTCGCATCGATGCCGTATCCGTTGAGGATGCCAGTCGCCTCACGTCCGTGGCGATCGTCGCCGACGGCGCTCACCATCGAGACGGCGGCTCCAAGGATCGCCGCATGACACGCAAAGTTGGCGGGTGCGCCGCCGAACCGCTCCTCGTCCGGGAAAAGATCCCACAACGCTTCGCCCAATGAATGATTGCTGGTTGTTTCATTCGGTCATCCCCAGCTCATGTTCGATCTGCTCCAGCGGGCGTCCTTTGGTTTCTGGCACCATCGCCTTCACCCAGACAAGCTGTAGAACCATCATGAAACAGAAGAATCCGAAGACGTAACCCGGTTCAAACAGCGTCACCATCGAGGGAAAAAACAGCGTCAGCAGTGCGGCAAAGAACCAGTGCGTAAAGCTGCCAAGCGACTGCCCCTGAGCGCGATGTCGATTCGGAAATATCTCCGATATGAACACCCAGATGACGGCTCCCTGTCCGACAGCGTGGGCGGCAATAAACGCAAGGATGCAGGCAGGGACGATCGTATAGTTCTCCGTAAAGAACGCCCACGCGCAAAGTCCCAACGACGCGATGTAACCGAACGATCCAATGTAAAGTAGCGTTCTTCGGCCAAGCCGGTCAATCAGCCACAGACCAACAAAGGTAAAGATCAGGTTGGTCACACCAATGCCAATCGACAGCCACTCTTGTTCGCCCCGATACAGAATCTGTGTCTCCAAGCGCCGCTTGCTGGTCGGGACTCCGCGGCGCAACTCGAGGGAAATCGTTTTCACGAGCACGGTATCCTGGGGAAACTGCCAGGTGCCGGCGTTTGCGACTTTGATTTGCGAATTGCCCGGCAACGCAATGAACCGCTGGGCGGTCGTGTGATCGGCCCAAGACTCCGCGGCAATCGCATACGGCACGACTCCCGCAGCGGGCCGGTGTTCCTTGACTGATGCAAACAGGCCGGTCTCACTCAGCGTGCGTGGGAAGTTGCTGTTCTTGCCGCGCGCCGGATTGGCGATCAGTCGGTGAATCGTGCCGGCGTAATCCATCACAAGCAGTTCGCCCGCATGATCCACCGCGAAGCAAATGATCTGCAGGGTGGTGTCGGCCAATTCCTCGTGGCGGGTGATTTTTCCGTTGTCATGCCACAGCCCCCAGATTTTCCCGGTGACGTAGTCGCCGTAGACATATGCGTCGACTAAAAAGCACCTTTCACCGGTTGACCCTGCGAATCGACAATGAGTCCCTCGATCCGACTGTCTTGGACCAGGCCCAGAGTCAATTCTTTCTGCAACTCCGCTTCGGTGAGAGCGATCCAGGCGGGTCCAAATCCCTTGGCCGACGCGGCGATTGTGAGGGACTTCCAATAATCCTGAAACCGATGCCCGTACTTGGACAGGAACGCCGACTTGCGAATCGCGATCTCGAATCGGCCGTCGTCTCCAGTCGAGACTCTCGTGGGTGCCGGCGACGCCATAGCAAGCCAGCCGGGAAAACGGACCGCCGTGCTGCGTGTCACCACATTCTGGAGTTTTCTGCGCGAGTTCTCGCCACTTTCCAGCTCGGGAATCTGAGATTCGACTCGATTCCCGGCAAGATTCCGCTGTGAAGCTGTGAACCGCAGTTGTGATGATGGAAGCATGACTTCCACAAACCGCAGCCAGAACAAATACGACCATCGCCTGCGCGAGCTTGTCCGATCGACCGGCGACATCGATCACGCAATCCAATTGGGCGTCCCGCGATCAACGGCTCGCGGTTGGCTGACGTCGACGCCGGCTGACGTCGTCACTCTCGATGTTGTCGGCATGGACACGCTCCGACTGCAACAGGAAGTTCTGAGACAGCAGAGACGTGGCGATCGTCTCGCTGCGTTACTGCGTCTGGTCATCGTTGTGTTGAAGCTTTCTGACGTCTCGCTTTCCAACATCCGGATTCCCGAGGAAACCGCGAAGATACTGCTGCTGCGAGCCATCGAGCATTCGTGTCGCATCCTCCCGTTGCGAGTCATATTGTGCGTCGTCCGTTTATCGCACTCCAGATATCATTTGTGGAAGCAGGAGGAAGAGTGTGATCTCGATGATATGCCGTCTTGTCCGCGACGCTCGTCGCAACAACTCACCCTGACGGAAGTCAGCACGATCAAGGAGATGGTGACGTCCGAGGAATACCGTCACGTGCCCACGGGAACGCTGGCGTTGCTTGCTCAACGGCTTGGCAGGGTCTTTGCTTCTGCTTCCACCTGGTACCGCCTTGTGAGAATCCACAAATGGCGACGGCCGCGTGGGCGCGTTCACCCGGCCAAACCGAAGGTCGGGATTCGCGCTGACTGTCCCAACGAGATCTGGCATGTCGATATCACAGTGATTCGACTCCTCGATGGAAGCCGCGTCTATTTGCAGGCGGTCATCGACAATTTCTCACGTCGTATCCTGGCGTGGAAGGTCTCGGAGACGTTCGACCCGAGCGGCACCGCCGGACTCCTGATCGAGGCATCGAAAGGTCTCCTGGGCGACAAGCCCACCTTGCTCACCGACGGTGGAGTCGAGAACTTCAACAGCGCTGTCGACGAACTGATTGAATCGGGACTTCTGAAACGGCTTCTCGCCATGACGGAGATCACGTATTCCAACTCAATGATCGAATCGTGGTGGCGTGCGTTGAAACATCAATGGCTGTACTTGAACACGCTCGACACCGTCAGCACGCTTGAGACGTTGGTCACCTTCTACGTGGACGAGCACAATACTCAACTTCCACATTCGGCGTTCCGAGGACAGACACCACACGAGATGTACTTCGGGACGGGGAACGACATTCCCGCTGAACTCGAAGCCGCTCGGATCTCGGCACGCAAGTCACGGATAGAGGCCAACCGGAACATGTCCTGCAAGACATGCGAGCCCCTGACGTCGATCGCCGGCTGAGTTGAAACAGCAGACTGGGTCTCAGCGGCGGCGAGACCGAGAATAACGATTGGCGATAATCCGTTGGAACAGGGTTGAAATCGTCGAGAAGCTCGGCACCACGACACCGGAATCACGTCTGGATTCCCGATGAAGACCGGCGACATCGACTGACACGCGAGGCCGGGGCATCAAGAAGTGCCGGATTCCACCGCCGTAGACCTCAAGTGGCGAGAACTCGCGCAGAAAACTCCAGAATGTTGTGACAGACAGCACGGCACTGCTTTTCGTATTGGGTTATTGCCTGTCGTCAGTCCCGTTTCGGCCATAGTCGCCACCCACAAAAAAACGCTGCTGAAACCACTCCGGGACGTCCCCGCCCCAATAGCTTCAGCAGCGCTTGTTCGTAATTCACTTTTGGATTGCCGTTC
>CAUZVF010000319.1:0-6398 GCA_963582955.1 Planctomycetota bacterium | reverse complement strand
ACGCTGAAACAACAAAATGCCGCAAGTGATCGGTGGCGGATCGTTTCTCGTTGAACGACTCGGTTTGAAATTGCTTGCACGCATTGTCGGAAGATTGACAGTCACATGTTTCAGCGTCCTACAGTTTTCGTCTTATTTCTCACGCTCGTCGTCGTCCTCGCTTCCAGCGGCACGGCGTGGGCCGAAGATGCGGAAGCGGCCGCGAATCCCCAATTGGACCTGAAAGAACTGGTCCGATCCGGCGGGGCCATCGGTATTGTGATCGCCGCGCTCAGCGTCGCCATGGTGGCTCTGATTTTCGAACACCTTTTTAGCATTCGTAGAAACTCACTGATGCCCACGGGATTAGCCGAATCGGTGCATCAACACATTTCACAAAACAATTTTGTCGAGGCCAGCCAGGAATGCAAATTGCGTCCCAGTTTTCTGGGCCGCGTATTGTCAGCCGGCCTGTCGGAAGTCGACCTGGGCTACGCGGATGTCGAAAAGGCCATGGAAGATGCCAGCACCGAACAGGCCGCCCGGCTGTTCCGCAAAATTGAATACCTGTCGGTGATCGGCACGTTGGCGCCGATGCTGGGACTGATGGGCACGGTGTGGGGCATGATCCTGGCATTTGCCGAATTCGCGGCGAAAGCCAATCCGCAGGTGTCCGAGTTTGCTCCCGGCATTTCGAAGGCGCTCGTCACGACATTGATGGGATTGGGAGTCGCCGTTCCGGCGTTTGCCACCTTCGCGATTTTCCGCAACCGTATCGATGGTTTGGTTGCCGAAGCCTCGCTGTTGGCCGAGCACGTCTTCGCCGACTTCAAACGGTCTCGCATCGCGAAAAGACTTGCGGCCAGACAAAAACGCCAAGAATCGCCAAAAAAAGAGCCTGAGCCGCGAATCCCATCCGTCGTCATTGAACGCGAAACTGGTTGAGCCCATGCGGATTCCAACTCGATCCAGACGTTACGGTTTGCAATTCAACATCACGCCGCTGATCGACATCATTTTTCTGTTGATCATCTTTTTTCTGGCGGCCAGCCATTTGGTACGCAGCGAGTCGTTCGAGCCGGTCGCGTTGCCCGAGGCAACTCAGGCCCAGGACAACGAAGATCAAAGCCCGCAACGATTGGTCGTCACGGTCACAGAAGACGGCTCGACATTCGTCGGCGGTAAGGCGACGGAATTTGCCGTCATCGAACAAATGATGATCGCCGGCCACGTCGAGGGCGGAGAAGGGTTTGAGGTCCGCATTCGCGGCGACCAAAATGTTGCATTCGAAAGCATCAAACCTTTGATGCTGGCCTGCGCCCGATCGGGCATCGCCAAGTTTGGATTCAAGGTCTTACCGAAGTGATTCAAGGTCTTACCGAAGTAGTTACAGGCGTGAAACTGAATCTCGCTGAATACTGAGAGTTCATTGGCTTATGCGAATCCCATCCAGCTATCACGACCGTGGCGAACACGAGCAAATGTCGATGACACCCATGATCGACATTGTGTTTCTGTTGTTGATCTTCTTCGTCTGCGCCTCTGTCGGACAGATCCATGAATCGCTGCTGCCGACGGAACTCTCGGCGGGATCGATTGAAACTCCGGATGCCGCTTCGGCGCCGAAGCCGCTTGGCGACGTCTGGTTGCGGCTATTCCAAAACGAGCAGAATCAGACGATTGTCGAATTAGAAGGCTTGGAATACGCTCGATTTGACATTCTTCGCGTCAAACTGAAGAAACTTGCGGTAATCGCGCCGGAAATTCCCGTGATCCTCGACATTGGCCCGCAAGTTCCATTGGGCGAAATGATCAAAGTGTACGACACCTGCCGCGCGGCCGAATTTGAGTCGATTCAATTCGCGATTGACCCGAACGAAGTCCAGCATCCTACGCCCAAGTAAGACAACGCGGTGACGGATTGTTTCCTTCGGAAAGTCCCCGGATTTGATGCTAGCCGGAGTCAGGTGCAACGTAGACAAAACAGCGCGTAACCAGATGTAAGCTGGGCGTGCCGAAATACAGCGAGTCGCTCAGACCGTCTTCGCGCTGGCTATGGAACGGCGCGGAATCAAGACCGACATTCTTGGACAGATTATGGTTTAGTTTCCGCGCCGTTCCTAAGCCAAGCCGAGGCCGCTACCAGGTTAGGCATCAGCCCGATGAGCCTGAATCGTTAAATTCAGGAAGGCTTGATAAACTCGGAAGGCGACGGATGCCTTCCTCAAATGTTTCTCGCCAGCGGCTTGTCAAGCAAGGAAATTCAGGTAGCGGCCGACCAGATTCGCAACCACCGAAACGCTCCGCTACCAACCAATCCCCCAACAGAAAACCATGTTTTTTTGCCCTCAACCAAAGAGTGCATCAATGTCCCACGCTCGCCCGAGCGTGGAAAACCTTCGGGCAGCTACAGTGGATTCGGAGTTTTGAAACAGAGCCTGGCCATGACACAACAAAGAACCACGCAACTGACCCTCGTCGTGCTGCTGCTGGTGACAGTTCAAGCCGAACCATGCCGTTCCGACGAGAAGATCGTTCGTGAACAACTGGCGCGATCCCGCGAGAAATACAGCACTGCCGAATTGTGGGCAAGGCGGCGAGTGGAACTGCGTCGCGAATTCCTGAAAGGGGCCGGACTGTGGCCGCTACCGAAGCGTCCGCCGGTCAAGGCGATCACCCACAGCCGGCGCGAGTACAACGGCTACTCGGTGGAAAACGTAGCACTCGAAACGCTGCCCGGTTTCTACTGCACGGGCAATCTCTATCGCCCGTTGGGGCGTCACGATCTGGGACCGGCGATTCTCTGCCCGCATGGGCACTTTCGTCCACTCGGCCGATTCCGGGAAAGCCATCAAATCCGCTGCGCCCACTTCTCCCGCATGGGAGCCACGGTGTTTTCATACAGCATGGTGGGCTGGCAGGACTCGCAGCAGACCACGCACGACGATCCGCTCGTGCTTGCGCTGCAAACGTGGAACAGCATCCGCGCCGCCGACTTTCTCAGCGGACTCGAACGTGTCGATCCGAACCGCATCGGCGTGACCGGGGCGTCAGGCGGTGGGACACAGACCTTCTTCATCGCGTTGTTGGACCATCGCATCAAGGTTTCCGCACCGTTGGTCATTGTCTATCCATGGTCCGCGCCGCAGGGTTGTCTCTGTGAAGGCGGCATGCCCGTCATGAAAGCAGCTAACACGAACGCAATCGAATTGTCCGCCGCAACGGCGCCGCGACCGCAACTTCTGATCTCGGTTGGCAACGACCCAACGCAGAACTTTCCCAACGTCGGATTTCCGTTCATCAAGCAGATGTACGGAGTTGCGGATGCGGGTGATGCCGTGATGAACATCCATTTCGCTGACGAAGCACACGACTTTGGACCGTCGAAGCGCAAAGCAGTGTATGAATTCTTTACCCAACACCTGAAGATGGCACGCGATCCGTTCCTGGCGCCGAAGTCCAATCCATCTGCAAAAGCCAATCTGCTCTCGGAAGACTTGAGCAGGATCACGATTGAAGGGGCTGAGCAGATGGAGGTGTTCAACGACGAGCACCCGCTGCCCAAGCAATCGCTGCAAGGCAGCGAATCGATTGCGAGCGTGTTCCGCCAATATCTTGTCGATTTGCGAGCAGACGCCGTTACTCGTAGCCGAACTCGTGAGAGTTCGGATGCCAGAAGTCTCACGACTTCTGCTACTTATTCATTCAAAGAGGCCGGTCCTGCCGACGAGGCGTTGCTTTTTACTCCGGAAGGTTTTGAAAACAACGGACAGCCAAAAGTCGCGGCAGGAAGAGACGTGGGGCAATTGGAAATCGTGATTCGTGACACCGCAACCGGCGTGCCGACATTCTGCCGCGTCAATGTCATTGGACCAGACGGCAACTACTACCAACCGAAACAGAACGATCTGAAAGAGCACAGTCTCACCGGCGTCTGGCCCAAATCAGGTTGGGGCAACCGACAAGGCAAAGCGCCGATTCGTTACCTCGGGCGATTTTTCTATTGCAATGGCACCGCGTCGGTTCACGTGCCGGCCGGGACGGTGCGAGTCGAAGTTTGGAAGGGATTTGAATACCGTCCGACAACCGTCACCACACAAGTTCCCGCGGGACGAGCACGGAAGATCGAACTCAAACTTCGCAAGCCGGCACCGATGTCGGATCACGGTTACTGGTCGGGCGATCCACACATTCATATCCAGCGACGCGACGCAGCCGACGAGAAACGCATCTTTGATCTGCTGGAAGCCGAGGACATCCATTTCGGCGCCGTGCTGGCCTACAACCAGCCGGCCGGGCCATACGCTGGTTTTATGCGAGAAATGGAAACGCCGCAGTTTCGGCGAATGGGAAAACGATCGATTCGAGCCCGCGGTGACTACAACATGATTTCCGGGCAGGAATATCGAAGTGCGGCGTACGGGCATATGAATCTGTTTCTGCTCGACGAACTGGTGCTGAAGGGGAAATCGCTTAACGCCGATCATTGGCCGCCGTATGGTCACGTCGCGCGCAGTGCCCGCGAGCTGGGCGGCATCGCTTTCTATGCTCACGGCGGTTATGCGAAGGAAATCTACGCCGATGTCGTACAGGGCAATATTGACGGCGTCGAGCTACTTCAATTCGGCGTTTATCGCGGCATCGGCCTGATTGACTGGTACCACATGCTGAATGCTGGTTTCCGCGTGCCGGCGAACGGAGCCTGCGATTACCCGGCCTGCCGCAAGCTGGGCGATTGTAAGACGTACGTCAGTAGCCACGCTCGCCAGAGTGTGGGCGAACCCGCTGGCAGCCTACGCTCTGGTGAGCGTAGCTACGATGAGAATCGAAGGCCGACGATGGAAGACTGGCTGACTGGCATGAAGGAAGGCCGCAGCTTCTTCACGACCGGACCACTGCTGTTGTTGGAAGTCGACGGGCAGCGTCCGGGGGCGCGGATTGAGAAGCAGGGCACAGGACCTCATCGCGTGACGGTCCGCATTCGCGTTCGATCGGAGGTTGCTCCAGTCACCAACATCCAACTCATTGCGAACGGTCGCATTCTGCACGAAATGAAAGTGCCCGCCAGCGCGGGAAAGGGCAACTGGCTGGAATTGGAACAACAGATCGAATTGACCGAATCGGCATGGATCGCCGCGCGCGCGTTTTCGCTCTCGCGACTGGGCACTCCCGATGCCGAGTCGCACACAAATCCGGTCTACGTCTACTTGAACGGCAAAGCACCTTACAACCGCGAGTCGCTCGATGTGCTGGTCGCCGCGATCGATCAACAAATCGATTTGCACAAGAAACGCAAGTTCGCCGAACAGGCCCGGGTGGTGGCCTACTTTGAACGCTCTCGCGACATCCTCATGAAGATCCGTGCGGTCGGTAGCCATGCTCGCCAGAGCGTGGAGAAGGTGTTGGACGGCCCACGCCCTGGCGAGCGTGGCTACAGTGGGCCACTCGATACAAGCCGTCGGACGCATACGGACGAAGAACTCAAAGCGTTTCTCAAACCAGTGCCGCCCAAACCGATCGAAGAAACGCTGAAGTCGTTCGAGACGGTTGATGGTTTTGAAATGCAACTCGTGGCGCGCGAGCCGCTCGTCTACGACCCGATCGCCGCCGCCTTTGACGAGAACGGCAATCTGTTCGTTTGCGAGATGCGCGACTATCCGTACAAGCCGACAAAGGGCGGCAAGCCAATCGGCACACTGCGGTTGCTCAAAGATACCGATGGCGACGGAGTGTTCGATGAGAGCCACGTTTTCGCGGACGGATTGTTGTGGGCGGGCGGTGTCGCTCCGTGGAAGGGCGGCGTGTTTGTCGCTGCGGCACCCGACATCTGGTACTTGAAAGACACCGATGGTGACAATCGAGCTGACGTGCGTCGAAAAGTCTACACAGGATTCGGCAGGCAGAATCAGCAGGGCATGCTGAACAATTTGAAGTGGGGACTGGACCACAAAATCTACGGCTCGACGGCAGGCAACGGCGGCACGATCCGGCATGTAGCTGCGAAAAAGGGGTCAGGTCCAATTGATGCGCAGCACCCTTCGGGCCGTTCCGGCCGATTGGACCTGACCCCTTTTTCGCAGACAGAAGTCTCACGACTTCTGCGACCCAATCAACGGCAGTATCTCCAACTCGGCCGTCGCGATTTTCGCTTTGACCCGGTGACGGAGCGGTTCGAGGCAATCACGGGCACCATCCAGTTCGGCACAACGTTCGACGATTGGGGGAACCGTTTCTTGTGTGCTGAAAGCGCTCCGTTGTTTCACGCTGTCCTGCCCGAACACTATCTGGCCCGCAACCCGCATTTGCCCGTGCCAGGCGCGCTGAAAAACATTGCTCCGCGGCCATTGCCCATCTTTCGCATTAGTCCGATCGAACGCTGGCGGCAGATTCGCAGTAGCCGGCGCATCGCGCACGGTGAG
>CAUZVF010000318.1:0-6402 GCA_963582955.1 Planctomycetota bacterium | reverse complement strand
CACCAGTACCATATCCGACAAAATCGACATCGGTGTCGTGCAGGGCTAACGTATCCTTGAATTCGGTCGGCTTTTCCGGTGTGCTTCTAATTCTGTTTTCCAGGTAGTCACGATCGAGATCCGCAGCAATGACTCCTCGAAACTCGTGACTCCATTCAACAATTTCGGGTGCTTCCCAGGAATCAGACGACAATTCTTTCGCGCCCGGCTTTCTCAATACGATTTGGATTCTATCCGGATGAACTAAAACCAGATCCCACAATCCGTCCAGGTTGTAATCGACGATCCTCAGTTGACGGACTTCGGAATTCCCGGGAGACGGTTTGAGATTCATCGCCGACGTGAACTTTACAACAATTGGGGCCGAGGATGTTGATGGCAACATATCCGCATCCTTTTCAACATCCTTGCCGAAGTCATGGATGATATATTCCAACAAGTGCCGTTTGATGCGTCGGCGGTCGATCTGCGCGATCGCTTCCCGAACCACCAGGCGTGTAGCTCGGAATACTTTCGATCGTGCGACCTGCCAGTCGGGTTTCTTAACCGCCGCTGTCGCTTCATCAATGAAATCCAGCACATTGTACCGCTGTCGCTTTTGAATCAGTTCCACGAAAGTTTCCAAAAGCTTCTTGGCATTCTCCAATGTTTCCAGCACGTCGATGTCTTGGTTGTTTGTCTGAACGGATAGCTGATCCATAAGAACGAAAAAATTATTCGGCCAAAGATCGAATGCCCTCTTTAATGCCCGATGCGACTGGGCCTTGATCGAAGGGTCGCGGGAATTGCGTCCCACAGAGAACAATTCATACCAGATTGTGGCATCGTCTGGAGCCAGTTCAGTTGCCGACGACAAGAGAGACATCGCCAGCGTCGTTTGCCATTCCTTCAAGGCCGGGTCGCGTCCCTTCAAGAGAGCCAGTTTCGCCGACAAGATCAGTGTGATCGCATCGCCACTAAATCTGTCTTGCAATTCGCCGATCGCAGTATCGGCACGCGCGAGCGCTTGGCGATATTCTTCTTGTTTCGTGATCCGGTCGACGTCTGTGACTTCCAATAGCCGTGCCACCGCCAAGTTCCGATAGCCAAGTTTCTCGTCGGGCAACTCTTTGGCCAGCGTTTCAAAGATAGCGGCTGCATCTTGATTATTCGTGTTCTCAACCAAGGCGATGCCACGGTCCTTGAGTCCGATCAATTGCTTGATTTCTTCAGCCGTGCGTTTCTTCCCCGTGCCATTTTCGTCCTTCGCGATGGGTTTCGGATCGGGAACAACATCATCCGGCGGTGCCACAGGCCACATGTTGTAGACCACGATGACGATGGCGACGATCGCGATAGGAATTAGAAACAAACACGCGGGCCGTTTGCCGGACGAATCAGATGACATACGATGCCTCGACAGAGCTGACGACTGAGAAACACGAGAAGAGAATTCCGCGAGCCGCGAGCCCGCTCGTTCGTCACAACACTTGATACGAACGATCGCGCGACTTCAATGGAACGCAATCGCGAAAACCTTCTTTTTGCAAAACCGGCGATGCGAGGATATCGTAAGACAAGAAATCCTTTTTTCACACATTCCAAGTTCGAGCACGTCCCTTTGCCAAGGTGAATCCTCGCGAGAGCACGTTCGGAAAATATATTCGAACGAGCCACCCAGTTGCGAGAATGCCGGATGCTCGCAATTATGAGTAGAAGTCGTTTCGAAACCAGACTGCATGCCCACGAGTTGCCCGCCGCTCAGCGTACGCAGCGCCTCTTTCGCGGAGCGAAAGGCGACATTGAAACTGCTTCTGGCCGGCCCGTTCACGCACAATTGAAATAGATGGGATCGAACGCGATGCGTTGGTTTGTGGGAGCGACGATTCTGTTGGTCTTGGGAATCGTCTTTCAATTGGGTTTGCTGGTTTACGCGATGTATGCGTTACTGGGCGTGATGCTGCTCAGTCGGTTTCTAACCCGCGAGTGGATCGAGAATCTGTCGGCCACCCGAGAATGCAGCCGGGACACAGCCGAAATCGGCGACAAAGTTGCGCTCGCCGTCAACATACGAAACAGTGGAGTCTTTCCGATTCCGTGGCTGTTGCTGGAAGATTCGCTCCCACACGACGCGCTGGTGCAGCGTCCGCCGCGTATCAAGGTCGATGGCCGGCGCATGGGACTGATCCAATTGCGGCCGCTTGGCGAAAAGTCTCTGTTGTATCAAGTGAATTTCCTGATGCGCGGCTATTACCAGATCGGACCACTGCTGATCGAGAGCGGCGACTTGTTTGGATTGCATCGACGTTACAAAGTCGTCACCGAACCGCAATTTATTTTGGTGTTGCCGAAGATCATTCCGCTGGTCGGATACGATTTGATGTCGCGGCGGCCGATCGGAGAGGTCCGGATCACTCATCGGTTATTCGAAGATCCCACGCGTATTTCCGGAGTCCGCGAGTATCAGGCGGGCGACGCGTTGAACCGCGTGCATTGGAAGGCGACCGCTCGGACAGGAATTCTGCACAGTAAAGTCTTCGAGCCGTCGTCGGTGGCCGGCGCGACGATTGTCCTCGACTTTCACCGTGAATCCTATCCATCGCAAGGTGAACCGCATCGTTCGGAATTGGGAATTACGACGGCCGCGTCGTTGGCCAACGCCGTCCAGCAGATGGGCCAACAGATCGGCTTGGTATCCAACGGCCGCGACGCGGCCGACCGAGTGCGACAGGAAGGCTGGAAGCACGAATTCCGCACGCGGGCTGCCGCGAAAGAAAACTTTGGCATGCAAGAAGAAAGCGACCGGCTGCAACCGGTCACCGTTGCGACGCGGCGTGGCACCGAGCAATTGACGTACATTCTGGAAACTCTGGCACGTTTGGAATTAACCGACGGGCTGACATTCCCGCAACTGTTGATCGAAGCAACCAGCCGCATGCCGCGCGACGCGACCGTGATCGCGATTCTCTCGGAAGTTACCGAAGAAACGGCGATTGCCTTGGGCAATCTGAAGCGTCAAGGTTTCTCGGTCACGGCCGTATTGATCCTGGACGACGACACTAAGCAATTGGGCACGTCCGGTCCTTACCAAAGCCAATATGACTTCGCCGACAGCGCCGGGCGGCTGATGGCCGAGGGAATCAATTTTCGCCGCGCCGACAACGAGGCAGCCATTTCCGCCCTGTGTTCCCAGCAGTTGATCCCGCATTGAAAGATGATTGATACCCAGCCAGAATCGCTAGTGCGTTGTCAGAGGATAATCTTAGGATCAGCCGCTGGGCGATCGCCCAATGGCACTCACTTTACCGACGGTATCGTTTCGTCAAGTCAAACGACGAGTCGGACAGTTATCCGTTTTGGCCAGGAACCTCACGGTTCCCGCTAGCCAAGAGCAATGAAGCTCAAAATACTAGGCTAGCGGGAACCGTTAGGTTCCTGGCCCCCATCAACGGTTTCCCGAATGTTGCATCTAAAGTGAGTGCCGCTCGGCGCTAGTCCACGGTTTAAACGCGAACCGGACGCTAGCGCGTTCCGGCTGATTTTCGACAGTTACTGATTGGTCGGTGCTTACCGGAATTTATTCATCGACTCTTGCCGAGCCCCCGATTGGTTGTCGACCGATCGGGACTTTTTCCGTGTATGATTCGCGGGGCTGTGCTTGTTGGATGACGGAAAAACGGATGACAGAAAAATGAATCGGGCGACGGCACGGCCGTGGTCATAAGACTGGATGACGTTGCCAGCGGTTTTGCGTTTGGTGTTACGGAGGCTTATCATCGAGTTTTCCGTTGACTCATTTGGTTTCCGCGATGTCGTTCGATTTTCTGAATCCCGCAATGCTGCTCGGTCTGGCCGGAGTTTCTCTGCCGGTGTTGGCTCATTTGCTGAGCAAGCGGAAATACGACGTCGTGCAATGGGGAGCGATGCAGTTTCTGGAACTGGGCCGCAACACGCGGCGCCGCATTCGGCTGGAAGAGATCCTGCTGATGCTATTGCGAATGGGGTTGATCGCATTGCTGGCGATTGCGTTGGCGCGGCCGTGGGCATCGGGCGGGTTTCTCAGCAAGTTCGCTCCGAAACAGAAACGCGACGTCGTGTTGGTCATCGACGGATCGTACAGCATGGGCTGGGAAGGCGCGGCTGAAACTCCGCACGCCGCCGCGATTCAATGGGCACACCGTTTTTTGGAAGAATTGCAGCCGGGCGACACGGTCTCGCTGCTGGACGCCCGCGATCAAGTTCGTCCTGTCATCGAAAATCCCGTCCAGAACATGGGAATTGTCCGCGAGGAATTGAATCAGTTGCCGGGTCCGTCGGGATCATCGAATCTGGCTGAAGCGACCGCCAAAGGAGTCCAGATTCTGAACCGCACGACAAATCTCATCCGCGACGTCATCGTTCTCACCGACGGACAAGCCCGCGGCTGGTCGGCCGACGATGTTAATTTGTGGGCCAGGTTTGATGACCTTCGTTCGCAAGCCGCCGTTAAACCACGCGTGTGGATAATCAACGTCCAAGGTGAAAACGCCGATCGCACCAACTTTAGCGTCGACCGGCTGCAACTCTCTCGTGAGCTGACGGTGGCCAACTTTCCGATTCGCGTCAAAACCAAAGTTTATTATTCCGGCGGCAACGATCCCGCTTCGCGGCGCGTGCATTTGGAAGTCGACGGGCAACGCTTGGCGGACAATTCAATCGGTATTCAGTTACAGCCGAACGGAGAAGCGAGCGTCGAATTCGAATACCGGTTCCCGACGGAAGGTTCGCATCTTATCAGCGTTGTTTTGGAAAACGACAATCTTCCCGGCGACAACCGAGCCGACGCGGCCGTGTCGGTGACCAAGGCGCTGCCGATTCTGCTGGTCGACGGCGATCCGAATCTCGATCCAACGCGGCGCGAGACATTCTTTGCCAAGTCCGCGTTGTCGGCCCGTGAAAACAACGCGCCGTGGATCGATGCCCAAGTTGTCGATTGGGAAAAGTTCACGGCCGACGACCTCGCCGGCCAGCAAGCCGTGTTGTTGGCCAACGTCCCACGCTTGAACAAAGAACAAACGAAGGGATTGAAGGAATTCGTTGTCCGTGGGGGCGGGTTGTGGATTGCTTTAGGAGACCGCATCGACCGCGACTGGTACAACCGCGAATTGTACGACGATGGCGGAGGACTGTTGCCGGTGCGGATCGAATCGCTGCACAACGAAATGCAAGGCGATTCGAAGGGAGCACGGGTGCTTGATGCGAGTATGGAATTACCGTGGATCTCGCGGTTCCAATCAGAACACGGAGGCGGATTCGCCGAGGCACGCTTCAGCCACTGGTGGAAAGTCCGGTCATCGTCGAAGCGGTCCGCCGAAGAGAAACCGGACGGTGAAAAAGACGAGCCGCCGGAAGAACCCACGACATTGCATTCCGCCATCGCCGCGGCGCGGCTGGGAAACAACGACCCGTTGTTGTTGACTCGCCGTTATCGTCGCGGTGACGTCGCACTGATGACCTCGGCCATCGACGCCGATTGGAGCACTCTGCCGGCCAAACCCGATTATGTCTCGTTCATGCACGAAGTGGTTTTCCGGTTGGCATCGGGAGTCGCGTCTCGAAACGTGGAAATCGGTGTTCCGTTAGTCGTTTCCGTACCTGACAACTTTCCATTTGATTCGTATGTGTTTCTGGGGCCGGATAAAAAAGAACATCCCGCCCAAGTCGGCGGCACCGAAACCCGCCGGCTGGCACGGCTCGACAATACGCTGTTGCCAGGTACGTATGCGTTGCAATCCAAGGCAGGACGGAAGGGGCCGATCGAGACGGAATATTTCGTCGCTAACTTTGACCGCGGCGAGTCCGACCTGACTCCGCTTTCCGACGTTGATCGCAAACTGTTGGGAGAAAACGAACGGCTAGGCTTCATCGAAAACGCGACCGACATGCGGCGTAAGAATTCAGTCGATGAAAACCCAACCGAGTTCTGGCACTTGTTGCTCTTGGTTTTCCTGGCAATCCTCGTCGCAGAAGTCTTCATGACTCGCCGACTGGTCCGAGGCGGACACACCGTGCTGGATGACTCGCAACTTGAGCCAGAGTTCGAGTCCGAGGACCACAATTGAGAATACGACACAAGATTAGGTAACACAGTTTGGAACGCGATCTAACATTCAATTCGTTTCACAATTCTGAATGGTTGGCGGTGTGTGCCGTGGCCGTTGTGGTTGCGTGTGCGCTCATCGTCATGTTGCTGCGTTATGAACGGAGATTGGTACGGCCGCGTGTTGGCAATACGCTGTTAGTGCTGCGGCTGGTTGTTCTGGCCATGTTGCTGCTGACGCTGTTGGAACCCGTCAGTACGTGGACGATCGACAAGGACCACACCGGTCGAATTCTGCTGGCGGTCGATTTGTCGCAGAGCATGTTCACGGTCGACAAACACGC
>CAUZVF010000317.1:0-6408 GCA_963582955.1 Planctomycetota bacterium | reverse complement strand
CCAAGGGCGAGCAACCCTGACCAAAGAAGATTTCGAGATGCTTCGACGGAATTGTGCTGACGACGTCGACTTCGAAACTCGATTGGAAGCCGCCCGCGCGATTGGTAATGCGAGTCTCTCGTCGAAACAACTCGATGACGTTCTGCGTCTGCTCATGCAAGCCGGCCCGCTTGAGCTGCCAGTCCTAATGAACGCGTTCGCCGACGTGTGGAAACGTGACTCAGCCAGTAAATTCGGGCTTCGCCTGATTACCGCGATCAAGACAGCGCGTAGTTTTCCCAGTCTCAACGAGGCACAACTAGAGCCTCTATTCAAAGAAGCGCCGACTGATGTGCGAGCCGCCACGAAACCGTTATTCCGCCGTCTTGGTGAAGAGCAAGCAAAATCGATTCGAACTGTCTTGAAAACGACTTTCAGTCTCGTCGGTGGCGATCCGGCGCGTGGCAAGAAAATCTTCTTCGGAAAAAAGGCCCTGTGCTCAGCCTGCCATCAAGCGGACGATCAGAGCAATCAAATCGGCCCCGATCTCCGCAGCATCGGAAAAGTGCGTAATCACCGAGATTTGCTAGAAGCAATCCTGTTACCTAGTGCATCCTTCGCACGGGGATTCGAAAGCAAGACCGTCACGACAAGGTCTGGTCACGTCCACACGGGTGTCATCCGCAACGAAACCGACGAGGCAGTCACACTGCACACATCTCAGCGCAAGCAAGTTCAAATCAAGCGAGCCGAAATCGACACCATCGTGTTGTCTCGGGTTTCGATCATGCCAGCCGGACTGGAACGATCTCTCACCTCAGACGATTTACGCGATCTGTTGGCATATTTGAGTTCTCTGAAAGCAGCCCTGCCCAGCATCAACGTCAAATAGTCTATAGGGACATGTTTTCGTTTCCGATCGAAAGAGAAACCGACTCAAGCCTGTCATTCCGTGCGGAATCGGTATTGCTCGGATTGCGGAAGCGCAAAAGAAACTACGACGGCCGTGGCGGTGGGTCAGAGTCACCCGGCTTACAACTTGCATTCAAGGTTTCGAGAGTCGCGATGGCTGTTGCGAAAATTGTCGTAATTTTGTGCAGCATTATCATGAGAAGACCAACGAATCCTATTTCTTGCGGCCCATTCCGGCTTTGATCTTGGCAAGCTCCGACTGAAATGACTGGGCTAACTGTTCTTGGCCGTTCGTCTTGAACAGCGCGATACCACGTTGGAAAGTCTTCATGCAGTAGGAACTTGGCCGGTTGCCCCGCATCTGCGGGATCGTCGGCAGGAATTCTCTGTAGAATCGGATCATGTGCTCGTCGGCGCCTGGAACGTCGGCGGCGAGCTTTTCTAATCTGTCGAGCATCTTCGGCACGTATTGTCCTTCGGCAGGAAACTGCTTGATCGTCACTGCCAGTCCGTCGATCGCCTCGGACTTGCGATCGTCTTCGACGAGATAATCCGTCAGCTTCAATCGGGCGGAAAATGCCAAGTCAGGCCGGCCCGCGGCCAAGTAGAGCGCAACGAGCCGCTCGAAGTAATTGATCCGTTTCTTGAGATCCTTTTCGTACGCGGTCAAGTCGTCGAAGACTTTCCATGTGAAATCGGGAACATTGACAAACGTTTCAAACAGCCGATCGAGTGACTCCTTCAGGAGCTTCTGGTTTCGCTTGTCGAATTCTTCACCACCAGCAGCGATTTTCGAGATGGCAACCCAAGCCTGTTCGTTGCCAGGACAGAGTTTGATGACTTGCGACAGAAAATTAAGTCGGCCGTTGACATCGAGCCGCAATTGTTCGAGCAACAGAGGATAGGCCAGCATGACCAATTCGGCCTGCCGTTTCGCCATGGCGTTCATGCCGACGGTTTGCAGGCGCAGTTCCAGATCACGATCGGTGATTCGCAGACCGGATTGCGGGTCACGCAGGTGACCGACGTAGTATTTGTCGCCCCGGTATCGTCCGTGCGATTCGAGTGTAAAACCGATGCTGGTTTTGGTTGCCGACTTCAATTCGACCCACATCACCCAAGCGTGGGCCTCGCCATAGCTGGACATCCCGCCGACGTAGGCCGTTGAAACACCGATGCTCTTACCGACACGGGCGGCAAAGTCGGCCTGCATGGCACAAACGCCACCGAATTGGCGGATGTTGGGCAACGTGTAAGCCTGTTGGTTCAGCTTGGCCTTCGCACTCTTCGTTTCGAGCATCATCGTGTCGTACGGCACGTCGTGATAGCACTTGCCGAACATGACATTCTTCGACAGGTAATTCGCCAAAGCCCATTGCCGTTCCATCACGGGCGTCTTGTGATCAACCAGCAACGTCAGGAATTCCCATGGGAGATATCGCACTCGGCCATTCATCGGTTGTTCGGCGTCGATGAAGTATTGAAAATTATCGATCGCCAACGCGAGATTTTCGGGCATCGACGATTTCGTGCGTCTCTGATGATTCGAATAGTGATAAACCCCAGGGCGTTCCTTATCCCACACGACCGAGATGGCGATCGCCAAACTCCCGTACCGTTCGATCTGCTTTGGAAATCGCTCAATCAGTTCTTTCATCAACGACAGAGCCGCCGCGACATCATCGTGTTGAGGATCGATGGCCGTGTAGAATTCCTCTTTCAGGTCGATGTGCTTTTCCATCCAGTCGTTTGTTTTTTCGAAATCGTCGGCGAACGCTTCGTGGATTTGTTGTTCGTGCGCCTTCTCGAAACGGACCGAAAACAACTTGCGCAGCTTCGTGTATTCCCTGGTGGAAAACAGCTTTTTCCGTCGTTCACGGCGGTTGGTCTCGTTGTACAGACCGAGGAGTTTTTCAATGTCGGGATCGGTTTTGGCAACTTCACCGACGACAGGTTTTGGTTCATCGTCTTTCTTGGCGACGGCGAATGCTTTTCCAAAGTGACGTGACAGCACGGCGGCCGCTTCGGCGTTGTCACCCTTCAGTACGGCAATCAATGTTTCATTCTTGTAGAACTTCGCTGTTGTCCGCCACTTCTGATCCGTGCCGAACATCTTTTTCGCGTCGGCAGAAACTTGCTCGGCCTCCTTCGAGGCGGCTTCAGGAGTTTCGTAATCGAACACCTCGGCCGACGAATCCCCGATCTTCAGAATGTAGCGGGTGCCATGAAATGGCGATTCAAAGAAGCCGCGTTCCAACGTGGCCTCAACGCCCTCGGCGTTTAGCTTCGTTACCAGTTTCTGTGCCGCGGTTTCCGGCACCTCGACATAAACTTTGAACTTCGTGTAATCGACCAGCGGCTTATCGCCTTGGTCATCAACTTTGATGACAAATTCGTACGAGACACCGGCGTTGGATGGCTGTGGTTTCCAGTGAAAGACACCCGAGTCGGCGTCAATTGTTGCTCCCGGTGGAACGGTTCCCTCCAGTGAAAACCGCAATTTATTGGCCGGAATGTCGTCGTCCGTTGCCACAGCCGTCACGGATGCGGAATCTCCATATGGGACCGTCATGTCGTCGATGGCTTGTAGCGTTGGAGCCCGATTCCACTCGGTCACCGAGATCTGAAACGCCGTTTCAACAAGAACGTCTTTCAAATCGATTGCGGTGATTGAGATGACAATCTTGTGGTCTTTCGGACCGTCGGCTTCGCTTGGCGTCCACGTGAACCGGCCCGTCTTGGAAATCTTGGCACCCTTGGGTGCCTTCTTCAGATTGAATTGAAATCGATCTTTCCAATTCGATGGCTGCGACAATTGAGCCGCGATATTCAGCATATCGCCTTCACCAATTTCTTGATCGTCGATCGCGCGTAGCTCGGGAGGTTGGCCGAACGGCAATAGGTCCGCC
Organism: Planctomycetota bacterium; assembly: GCA_963582955.1. Classification (GTDB taxonomy): domain Bacteria; phylum Planctomycetota; class Planctomycetia; order Planctomycetales; family Planctomycetaceae; genus CAUZVF01. Next base: position 2,608 of record CAUZVF010000317.1, on the reverse strand, counting down.
ATCCACGCTCCAACACCGATTCCGGCGATGACGACAATCGCAAGTAACAGCAAAGGCCACGATCGTTTCCGTTTATTCAAGTGCTTCGCATACCGCGGTGTCTGTTCGGTCGGTTCGAATCCGAGTGACGGCGAATCGGCAGTCGCGGGCCGAGCAGTGCCGTTCGAAACGGCGACCGCCGAACCGGTCGGTTCGGTGCTTTCGGCGGGCGTGGCGGATTGGGAATCCGTGTGCGTTTCCGATGGTGGCTGGGGCACCGTTGCCGACGTTCCGCATTGTGAACATTTCACTTTCCGGCCGGAAAACTCGGGACGCGCTTTTAGTTTCTTGCCACACGAACCACACTGAAAATTGATCATGATCGAATCTCGTGATTGAATACCGTGCGAAGTCGCCGAAACCGCTGCCACGATTATCGCGGTTGCGGTCGCTCTGTCCAACCGAACGAGCTTGCTATGCCGCGGAATAGATTAGACACACGGATGCAAGAGCAGGCACACGGAAGATGCTCGCATGCAGGCCGTCGTGATTCCAGGGGAACACGTGGATTATCGCCAGGTGTGCGGGAGCGTCGCGGTTGCGAAACGGTATCCAACGGCAGCGCGCGGCAGCAGCATCAAGGAATAATCAGTGTCATGCCTTCGCGAATTGCGTTGGGATTCTTCAGGACCGCGCGGTTGGCGTCGAAGATCTTGCGAGAGGATTTGTTGTTCCCGAAAAAACGGATCGAGATTCTTTCGAGCGAATCGCCGCGCCGTACGGTGTATCGCCGAGGTCGCGAGTTTTGAACTTTGCCTTTTGAAGAATCAGCGGGAGAGTTTTTCTTATCAGCGGTGCCGGGCCGACGTGGTGATTCTTGTGACCTGGCCGTTTCAGAAAGTTCAAGTGGATTGAAGTCCGGAGGCGGTAACTGCGAGAGAGATTTGCGGCCGGACGAAGATTTTGCGTCCGATGCCTTGCCGTGCCGACCACCCAATCCCGGTGCGAGCGGACTGCGATCAACTGGCACGAACCGACCTCGCTTGTTTTTTCCCTTGTCAGCCGATGGATCGGTCTTGCTTTGCTGGCTGACGGTTCTTGACTTCACCTTACGCCCGGAATTCGTTTCGGAGTCCGTCAGATCAGAATTGGCCGTGCGATTTGGTTGCGATCGAGTCTTGTTGTTGGCGACGCCAGTTGACTTGTTACGGTCACCAACGGGGATTCTCAGTTTCATACCAACCTGCAAATCATCGGCACTTTTCAGCAGATCGGTGTTGGCTTCGAATATCTCGTTGAACCGGGAACTGTCGCCGAGGTACTTTTTAGCGAGGTTTGAAAGATTCTCGCCTTTGGCGACTTGGTGCAGCAGAACATGTCCATTTTTTGATGAGCTCTGCTTCGAAGCCGCGTTGTTGCCGGCGGTTTCCCAGGCATTGTTACTGCGAGGAATCGCAATGGCATTGTTGTGCCGTGTCGACGGAGGTTGGTTTTGGACAACACCGATCGGGCCGGGTGCCGGTGCCCTTGACTGATTTTCTTGGTTGGAATGACCGTCCTTCAAGAAATCCGGAACTTCCCATTCCGATCCCGTGCCGTCGCTTGGACTCGACTGCGTATCGCGATCCGCTCCGCTCTTGACGGGTTCCAGTCCCGTCAGGTACGGGACGGTATCTCCGTCCGCGATGGCTGCGTTGAGTTTTTGTTCATTATTGAGCCTTGGCGGTTCGGCCGGCCGCGGACCTTCATTGCGGAAGAACAACGCACCGACGATGCCCACCAGCAATACCGACAATGCCAAGCCGACTTTCTGATCACGATACATGATGCACCTCATGGAAGGATAGGTGATCGTCATATCGGATTAGCCGACAGAGCCAGACGAGGTGAAAGCTGTCTGCCGATGTTTTCACGTCACAACAATGCAATGACTTAACGCATTTTGCGGTCGTACGAAAAAAAACGGGACGGACTGCAACGTGAATACCGCGCGTCGCGGCAGTGCGGAATCGAATCACGGTTCCGATTCTGATGCTGGTAGCAATTCGCGACGTCGCGGACCTATCGTGCAGGCATCATCGAGGCTTCAAGACGAGTGTCGCGAGCGGTGGAAGCAGCGGTGAAATGCTGTGCTCGCGGCCATGAATGGAGACGTTTTCGCTGTAGAGTCCGCCTTGGTTTCCGAGATTGCTGCCGCCATAAATTCCCGCATCACTGTTTAACAACTCAGTGTAAAAACCGGCGGCCGGGACGCCGATGCGGTAATTCTCACGCGGCACTGGCGTGAAGTTGCAAACGACGACGACGAAATCGTCACGGTTTGACGCAAATCGAACGTAGGCAAACACACTGTTTTCCGAATCGTCGCACTGTATCCACTCGAACCCGTCTGACTGGCAATCACTGGTGAAGAGTGCGGCTTGTTCGCGATACAACCGGTTCAGATCGCCAATGAAACGACGCAGACCGTCGTGCTTTTCGTGGCCGATCAGGTCCCAGTCGATTTCGCCGTCATAATCCCATTCGTGCCATTGGCCAATCTCGCCGCCCATGAAGAGCAATTTCTTACCCGGCATCGTGTACTGATAACCGTACAGGTTTCTGAGATTGGCGAACTTTTGCCACCTCG
>CAUZVF010000316.1:0-6422 GCA_963582955.1 Planctomycetota bacterium | reverse complement strand
AGCACCAGCATCGTCATCTGTTTTTCGTAGGCATGCCGCAAATAAATGCTGCGGCGACGCGATGACTCGCCCTGGCGGAAATCGATGTCGGCTCCGCCCAATGTTGGATCCAACTGACCGGAAACCGCGAGCAGGTTGTCGCGGATGATTTCGGCGTCCATGCGGCGGGCGTTCATGCGCCACAGGAATTTGTTGTCTTGGTCTTTCGCATGTGACGGATTGGTAATCCGTCCTACGGAGGAGGCTAACCGCCAAGTCCGCGATGTGACGATCAGGCGGTGCAAGTGCTTCATGCTCCAGTTGTTTTCTATTAGCTCGGCAGCCAGCCAATCGAGCAGGTCGGCGTGTGCCGGCTTTGGACTGCGCAATCCGAAGTCGAATACATTTTTGACCAGAGGTTCGCCGAAGTGCCGCATCCAAATGTGATTCACGGCGACTCGGGCCGTCAGCGGGTTTGTTTCCGAGGCGATCCAGCGTGCCAGAGCCAGCCGGCGGCCACTGCTGGTGCGTGGATATTCCTTACCAAGAGGTGTGTAGCTGGCGTCAGTTTTCTTCGCGGCTTCTTGCGCCGTTTTCAGCTTCTTCTTGGCGCCGGCCAATTGCTTTTTCGCCGTGGCGATCGATGCCTGCTTCTTTTTCGCGTCCTCTTGTTGACTCTTTTCGGCTGACTCTAATGCCGTCTGTTTTTGACGAACGTCTAATTCGGCCTGCTTCAGGTTGAATTGCCGCTCGGTTGTCGCGGCAGCCAGGGCCAATTTCTTTCGCATTTCAGCGTTGACGTTGCCTTCGACGCTTGCGAACTTGGCACGGTCGGCTGCAATGCGTGCCTCGAGTGAGTTCATCCGCAATTGGGCAACAGCTTGTTTCGATTCCAAAAGCGGAAGCGTGGATTTGTTCTTCGACTTTCCAGTAGCGGCGACGACGGCCTTTTCCGCGGCCGCAAGCTGGTTTCGCGCGGTGGAAAGCTGTTCTTTCTCAACGAAAGAGATCAGTGCCGGATAGTACGCCTCGAGCGGAAGCTGTACGGGTTGGATGTCTAATCCACCACCCAATACCACGGGAACCGCCGGTGACATCGGATTATCTTTATCGGGATGCTTGTCGTTGCCGAGGAGATACAAGAACGTCTTCGCCGTGAGGTCGGCGTCGAATGCCCGGGGAATCCCGTCCTTCATCACATTCGGCTTTCCCGGAAGCCGGTCGGTGCGGACGTTGTGAGGTTCGAAGATCGCGCGAAACTGATAGTACGCCGTCTGTGCGATCGGGTCGAATTTGTGATCGTGACAGCGTGCACAATTGAGCGTCATTCCGAGGAATGCTTTCGCCGTGTGTTCGACGGTGGCGTCGAGCCACATGTTGCGATTGCTCTTGTGGAAGTTGCGAGCCAAGAATCCGGTTGCCGGCAGAATGGACGTGTCGGTCGGCGCGATTTCGTCGGCGGCCAGCATCTCGATGATCATTCGGTCATAGCCTTTGTCGGCGTTCAACGATTGAACGATCCAATCACGCCACCGCCAGATGTGACGTTGGCTTCCTCGTAATTGTTGCTTGTAGCCGTCCCAATCGCTGTATCGCCAGACGTCCATCCAATGCCGGCCCCAACGTTCACCGTAATGCGGACTCTGAAGAAGGGAATCGACGATTTTGCGCCAATCGCCCGGCGATTCGTCTTGAAGAGCTTCCTCGATTTGTTGCCGCGTCGGCGGGAGACCGATGAGATCAAAATAAACACGACGCAACAATGTGTGACGGTCGGCCAATTCAACGGTGGTCAGCCCCAAGCGTTGGTGTTCTCGCGCAATAAACCGATCAATGGGATGCGACCACAGGGGATCAGCGACGTCTGGCAATGTGGGACGTTTCGGAACTTGATAGGCCCAGTGCTTGCGCGGATCGGCCGGAATGTCTTCGTTGTCGGGCACGGTTGCTCCGGCGTTGATCCACGCCGATAACAGTGCCACTTGCTTGGCGTTGAGCGGTTCGCCTTCACCTTCCGGCGGCATACGTTTGTCAGCGTTTTTGGCCGTAACTTTGCGAATCAGCAAACTCGCCGCCGCGTTGCCGGGTTCGATGACGGCACCGTCCTCGCTGCCTTTGCGGATCAGCACACCAGCATCCAGCCGTAGCCCCGCTTGTTGCTTCAATGCTCCGTGGCAATTGGCGCATTTCTCAGCGAACAGTGTTTTGATATCACGTTCATAATCGACGGGATCGGCGGCGTGAATGGATGGCGCCAAACCGATGATTACGCACGGAAACAGCCAACCCTTCATATCCGCCTCCGTTAGAGAAATCGCCGGATCGTATCATTCAAGAATACTGTAAGCGGCCGGCTCTCAGCAACCAGCGTTTCGCAAAGCCAGTTGCGATTTCGCGAAGAGTTAAATCAGTGACTCAACCTGTGACCCCACCGACCCCGCGTCGGCGGAACAATGACTTGAGAGCTACCGACTTTCGTAGCACGTAAGTCATACTTCCACCGACACGGGGTCGATGGGGAGATTGAGCTGACAAGTCAAAAGGCTGATCGGGTTTGAATCAATTCGACGCGGCCGTCATGGCTGACTGTCCAATTCCGTTGATTGATTCCGGAGGGAAGACGTAGGCCGGCGGTTCAAAATTCTTAAAGAAAGTATCGACGGCTTCGCATTGCTGATCCAACAGATGCTGTTGAATAGTTTCGCCCTGCTTCAAGTGCGTTAGTCCGAACTTAACGTTGTTGAACGCTGCTTCATACTTCCAGAGTACTTTGCTGCCTTGTTGAACCGCGATTCCACACACAACCAAGTTCTCCTGAATCACCGTGCCTGGCGTTCCACGGCCGGCACTTCCGATGGGACGAAACGTCATCGACTTCCCCGTCCGTTTGTTGGTCGTGCTGAAGACAACCGTTAGCGGTTGGCCGGCTTCGACGGAGATTCCCGCCGCGGTATAGTACTTCTCCATCCGGGACTTGACCGCCGACTCGAAACTGGCGTTCTTCGGCGGTTTGGCGGCCAGCTTTAATTGCAACGTCACTTTCATTCCGGGTTCCAGGACCATCGCCCGCTTCTTGACATTTCCGCCAAGTTTCGCGGCGGCCGCGGCTTCTGGCAACTTGACCGCCGCGAGGCTCAATTGTTGACTCTGAGCCGACTGCCGCATCAATGCCGTATGCCGTCCCTCGGGGCTTTGCGGTGAATGGATTGCGTCTGGGCTTTGGTAACTCCACACGATCATCTCATGATCCGTGTCGATCAATTTGGAATTGTCGAGCAACAACCGTGTGTCGTCGCACCAATGCAACCATTTGCCCAAAGTCGGCAACGGAAATTCGTGTTCGACTTTTCCATCTATCAGATTCCACGATGTGAACCAGCCACCGGACGGCCTCTTCAAGGTGACCGCCAACCGCTCGCCGAACGGATGAAATGCCGCCGCGCCGAGGTCGCCTTTGACCGCCAGGATTCCGGTGATGTCACCCGTCGCCGAATCGAGCAGCACGACTTGACGACCTTGTAACAGCGCCAAGTATTTGCCGCCGGGGCTAATGGCCGGCAATCCGCGATTCAAAAGCGGTTGGACGAAATTCAAATCATCCGCCCCTTTCGCGGACGTACCCGAGAGCAAATCGGAGATCCCTCGATTCGCACGAGCCACCAAATACTCCCAGCTCTTCATGGAACCGTGTTGGTTGACTTCTCCGATTCTGTACACGGCGCGCGCAGCCGGCAGTTCCCAAACCGTCAGCGTGTTTTGTCCGTTACTGAGTGAAACGACGTGCGCGGCATCGATAAACACGGCAGCATTCACTTTGGAATTATCGCCGCCATCGGCCTGATAGGGACGCCAGCCGACAACGTGTTTCCCATCGGGAATGGTCCAAATGTCGAGGCGTCCCTGCTCGCCCTTTTTGCGTGTTAAGAGATGTGTCCCTTCAGGGCTGATCGACAGAGCTTCACAGCCAAAATCGATTTCGAAATCCGCTTGTTTTTCCGAATTCGTCAGGTCAAAGCATTCGATCACGGCTTTGTCTTCTCCACGGTCCAACGCGATGACGGCTCTCGCGCTGTCCGCCGCCGATACCAACACACTGCCGATGGAACTGGACGGCGTGCTGATCGCAATTGGCTTTTCGAAGAATGTTGTTCCGGGTTTGCCGGCAGGGTCGGGCCTCACTTTCCAGCTCGAAACGGGTGATTCCAGAACGACGTCTGTTCGACCCTCGTTGTTGATGGATGTCAGCGGCGGCAGTCCGGCATCTTCCGCCAATCCGCCGGAACTGACGGCGGCAGCCGCTTTGATGATTTCCTCGCGCGGTATGGTGACTGACTTGACAGATTTCTTTTTATAGGGCCCGGTCACGATCAGAACATGGCTGTTCGAAACGACGTTGGCCGCCGCACCCGTCCGGTTTTTGTCGACGGGAACTCTCCAAATCGGACCACCGGCCTCGCGATCGAAAACGAACGCGCCAAACAGAAACAGCCACTTTTGATTGGGAAACCAACGGACGGCGGGACTGTTGTTCGTTCCGGAAACGGCTTTTCCTGAAAGCTTGCCATCGGCTTCGTGTTGAAAGGCCTCTTCTCCGGTTGTCATATCCCATCCCACCAGAAAGATTTTGCCGCCGTTTTCATAGGTGTGAAAGACGCCCGCCAATTCCCGCCCGTCCGGCGAGAAACTCAATCCATAGCTCGTGGGATTGCCGCTCAATTTCAGGCTGGCGATCGAGATGACGCCCGCCAGTTTACCCTCATCAAGATCGAAGATACGGATGCCATCCTTCTTGCCAGGTTCCGTGCGACCGGCCATGGCGATGAACCGGCCTCCCCCTGAAACGGCCAGTGAATTCCGTTGCAGATACTTGGGGGAATCGATGGAGTTTTCGAGGTCACCCGAGGGAATAGTCCAGACGTCGATCGGCTGACCTTGTCTGATTCGCACCAGCCGCTTGTTGCCCGCGAACTGCAGTGTGGGATAGACGCTCCCGCCTTTGATCGGCAGTTCGGCAATCTGCTTGTCGGCAACGGTATCGAACAGCAAGATTTTGTCATTTGACCGCGCCATGAGCGCGAGGTGTTTCCCGTCGGGGCTGAGTGCTCCTTTTTCGGTGCCGACATCGGCGTGGACAGTCCCGACCTTTTTGCCGCTCCGCAGATCCCAAACCTCGCGATTATCATCGGATTTGTAGTTGCTACCGATCGCCACAAAATCACTGGGAGTGGCTGGGTAAACGGCAATCTCATACGTGACGGGTTTGGGAAACTTAAGGTCAATGCTGTCATCGCCAATCGGATCACGGTTGAGTGCCGGATCGGCTGTGACAAGCCACGCGCCAATCGCGCCGCCCGATTCTCCATCACCGTTCGCGCCTCCGCCACCCGCTTGCTCGTTATCAGCGACTTGTCCGGGCTGTCCCGGTTGGTCGCCAGGTTTCGAAAGGACTTTGACAGCAACAAAAATAATCGTCCCGACGAGCAACAGTGCCGCGACACCGCCGCCGATCAACAGCGGCATGTTAAGACCCGACGATTGCTGTTTTCGTCGTTTTCGAGGGCGACGTGACTGTTGCGAGGAACGACGCGGGCTCGGGGCAAAATCGTCGTCGAAGTCGCCGCCGTCCTCGACGAAAATCGAACTGCCGCATTCCTTGCACCGAATTCGTGTCCCGGCTCGCTCTTCTTTAACGCGATACGTTGTGAAACAATTGTCGCATTGAACTTCGATCGCCATCTTGGCACTCCAATTTCTGATTTGGCAGTATCAACGACAAGACTGGGAATCGTGGACAATCATCGGCCCTCGAAACACGATACACGGACGATGATATGAGACTGAAGCGCCCGGATGCAATTTCTTGAAAATAACAACGCCGATACTCTCACACAATTGAAGAGTCGATTTGAAACGAGAATCAGTTACCCGACGTAGGCGTGGATGCCTTTTACTTTCCCGTCATGCGCGGTTAAATCGTACGCTAAACGGGTACCACGTCTTGCCGTTCAGGCAGGCGTGCGGCGCAGCCGCTGGAAATCACTCTGTTACGATGACAGCCACAAGACAGCCCCTCAATGTTTGCCAGCCAGCACTCGCGGCGGACACTCGTTACAGCGAGTGAAAGAGCAGTTTCCTGTCGCTACGCGACACACCTTGCCTGAACGGCAAGATGTGGTACCCATCACGATAGTTTTAGGGAATCGATTCATACCCCGTTTCTTAGCACCGTAGTCCCGACATAATTCTGAAAGAGAATTGCACATGGCAGAATCCGGCGGAACAGTGGAACGTGAACGGCAAATGATCGTTGACGCGAAAGCCAAAGGCACGGCGTCGACTTTCTTGGCGTACACAAAATTGTCTGGTCCCGGCTGGCTGCAATCGGCCATCACTTTAGGCGGCGGATCGCTGGCGGGAAGTCTGTATCTGGGAGTCATCGGCGG
>CAUZVF010000315.1:0-6437 GCA_963582955.1 Planctomycetota bacterium | reverse complement strand
CAAAGTATCATGAAACGACTAGAGGCAGTTTCAAAACCCCGTGGGGCACGCTGCCAGCGTGCGCAACCCTGCCAATGGATTGCCGAAGCTGGCAGCTTCTGCCACGAAAGCAAGGTTTTGAAACGGTTTCTAATGATTGTAGCTGTCGGACTTTTGTTAACGGCGTCGGTTCCTGTTCGGGGACAAACCTCGTACCCAATGCTGATGGGACTGAAGCCGGTTGCCGCTCAGGTTGGGCAAACATCCGAACACACCGTGATGTCGCGGTACAGCATGTGGGGCGCGTACCAAGTGCTCGTCACGGGCGAAGGTGTTACGGGAGAAGTTGTCCATCCGGAAAAGCCGAAGAACGGCAAGATTCCCAATCTCACGAAACTGACGCTCAAGTTTAAGGTCGAACTTAATGCCAAACCCGGAGTCCGTGACTTTCGCGTAGCGACTCCGCAAGGAGTCAGCACGATCGGGCAGTTGGTCGTCGCGCGCGACGCGGTTGTCGTCGAGAAGGAAAAGAACAACACGGCCGAGGTTGCTCAGGAAATCGCCGTTCCGTCAACGCTGTGCGGCGGGATCGAGGCGGGCGAGGATGTCGACTTCTTCAAATTCAAAGTCGAGGCCGGCAAGGCACTCAGTTTTCATGTTCGCTCGCAACGCTTACAGGACCGCATTCACGATTTGCAGAGTCACGTCGATCCGATCATGACTTTGAGGAATTCGACTGGTTCAACGCTCGCGGCATCCGACAACCACTTCTACGGCGATCCGTTCCTCTATTACAATTTTGATGAGGCCGGTGAGTATATGCTCGAAATCCGCGATGTGCGGTATAAGGGAAACGGTTACTGGCAGTACGCCGTCGAGATTAGCGACAAACCGTTCATTTCCAATGTGTTCCCGATGGCCGTCGCTCGTGGAAGTGAAGCGAACATGCGAATGATCGGGTTCGGTCTTCCCGAGAATCCGACGACGATGCTGAAAATCTCGGACGACGAGCCGTTTGGCCGACAATGGTTAGTTCTGAATCTCGGTGAAACACCACATCCGGTTGCACCGGTCGTCGTCACCGATTTGCCGATGATCGTCGAGAACGATGCTGACAACAATTCGGCCGCCGGAGCACAAACAGTTTCTATTCCGGCGGGTATCAACGGAGTCGTCAATCAAGAGTCCGACATTGATTGCTTCAACTTCGAGGCGAAGAAGGGCGAGCGATACACGTTCGAGGTTGTCGCAAGGCGGCATCAATCGGGTTTGGATTCGCATTTGAGGATCCTCGATGACAAAGGTAAGCAGAAGGCCCAGAACGATGACCTGCGGATCGGCAAGCGCGGCTTTGCGGATTCCTGGATCGAGAACTGGGCCGTTCCAGCCGATGGGAAGTACACAATAGAAATCCGCGACGTGCATCTGCGTGGTGGGGCCGACTTTGTTTACTTCATCAAGGCCACTCGTGCCGGCCCGTACTTCGAATTGTTTGCCGACACCGACAAAACTCCGTTATCACCGGGTACGAACGACGTCTTATTTGTGCGAGTCGTACGGAAGAATGGTTTCACGGGTGAAGTGCAACTGCACGTTGACGGCATGCCTCCGGGCGTCACGGCCGACTGCGGTCGAATCCTTGCCGGCAAAGGTCAAGACGGTTGCATCATCTTTCATGCGGCCGGCAACGCAACTCTGGCGGCAACGAACATTACAATTACGGGAACGGCCACGCACGAAGTGAAAGACAGCGAGCCGATCCCACTGACGTCGACCGCACTAATCTATCAAGAGACCTACCAACCTGGCGGCGGTCGCGGTCATTGGCCCGTTGACACGCATACGGTCTCGATCGGCGCTCCCAGCGATATTCGCTCGTTCAAGACCAGCGAAACGGAAATCACGCTGAAACCGGGCGAGTCCAAAAAGATCGAAGTCGAGTTCGAGCGAGCGGAAGGATTCGACAAAAACGTGACGCTCGACGTGAGGTACCGGCACTTAAACGGCGTCTACGGAAGTTCGCTGCCTGAAGGAATCTCGCTGGACGGCAACAATAGCAAAACGCTGATTAATGGCAAAGAAAGCAAAGGCTATATCACGTTAAAAGCCTCGGACAAAGCGCCGCCGGTCGAACGCCAACAAATCCCCATCATGGGTCACGTTTCGATCAACTTTGTCATGAAGGCAACGTATTGCGGCAAACCGATCTTCGTGACGATACAAAAGCCGTAGAGTCAAAGCACGTCCCACCATTAGTATTGCACACACGGGTACCACGTCTTGCCGTCCAGGCAAGGCGTGCGGCGTAGCCGCTGGAAATCGTTCTGGCACATTACATGCACAAAACGTCCATCGAAATTTCAAAGGCAACGACGATTTCCCGCCAATTGAATTGCTAAGTACGACAGACTTCTGAGTCCGTCGAGACTATGTTCGGACTTGCAAATCCGGTCTGCCGAATCATGTGGAAGTAGGAATCGCTATTGCGACAAGCGAATTTCGTTTTCGGCAGCTTGCGAGCAGTTTCCAGTCGCTGCGCGACACGCTTTGCCTGGACGGCAAGATGATTCCCATTCGTTTGCGTTTGCAAATCACGCAAAGTAAGTTCGTAGGTCCCAGTGAGAGAACTCCGCTAACAAATTCGACTAATTTGAAAGGAATCCAATTCGATGGCTGACGTTACGATTAAGACTCGCGAAAACGGGCCGCTGCTTGTGACTGGTTCCGTGACGCTGACCGATCACGAAGACAACGCATTCGACTTGGCGGGGAAGGACACAATCGCTCTTTGCCGTTGCGGCGCGTCGAAGAGTAAGCCGTTCTGCGATGGCTCGCACCGCGATTGTGGGTTCGAGGCTGCCGAAACGGCCTCGTCATGAACGAGCGGTTCGCTGGTGTTCGAATTGAAGGACCCGACATTTGCTGAGAGTCCGCATGGGAGAATCCCGATGGCTAGACAGAGACAATTCGCTGCGATTGTTGCAGCACTCGTTCTTTTCTCGTCCGAGTGTCCGTCATGGGCTCAAACAGCCCCACCAAAAGAAACGGCTCAGATCAAGCGCAAGCTGGCAGAATTGCAGCAAGTGGTCGACGGACTGAAAAGTAAGACGAAAGACATGCGTCTGCTGGCCGACGTTGATGTGTATGCCAAAGCAACCGAGTGGATTCTGCGGCATGACGAGTTTTATCTTCCGCGGAAGCGAAAAGGCAAACCGCAAGGGCCGTCCCGATATCTGCAGTACACGTTAACGGCGTTGGAAACCGGATTGGCACGCGCTAGGGAATTGTCCGGTGGAAAGTCTCCCTGGGTTTTGCAAACAGGGTCAACCATTCGCGGTTATTACTCGCGAGTTGACGGTTCGGTGCAACCTTACGCGTTGTCTTTGCCTGAAGGGATCAATCCCAAGTCCGGCAAGCGTTGGCCCTTGTACGTCAAATTGCACGGTCGCGGTGGAACTCGAAACGAACCGCGATTCATTAACGAGCATGACAACAAGCCGCTGCCGAAAGAACAAACGTGGATTCAACTCGATGTCTTCGGCCGCACCGACAACGCATACCGATGGAGCGGCGAGACCGACGTGTTCGAGGCCATCAAGGACGTCAAACGCCGCTATCGAATCGATGACAAACGTATCACGCTGTGGGGCTTCTCGATGGGCGGTGCCGGAGCGTGGCATCTGGGACTGCATCATCCGTCGATGTGGAGTTCCGTTGGTCCCGGCGCGGGATTTGTCGATTTCTACAAGTACCAAAAGCAAACGAAAAAACGCGTGTCGCACGAACACGCGGCTTTGCACATTTACGACGCAATCGATTACGCGTTGAACGCCGAAAACGTCCCGATTTGTACGTACGGCGGTGAACTCGATGCGCAACTCGCCGCCAGCACCGAGATGGTCGATGCGGCGAACAAGCTGAACGTGCCAATCAAGCTGTTGGTCGGCCCCGGCATGGGACACGGATTTCATCCGGATAGTTTCAAGGAATTCATGGCTTTTCATTTGGCGCATTCGAAGAAGGGCCGCAAACGGTATCCAGGGCGTCGCAACATTCGCTTCATCAGCTACACACTTAAATACAACCGCTGTGAATGGCTGCAAATCGAAGAGATGTTCGAGATGTACAAGCCCGCCGTTGTCGAAGGCGGCGTCGACAAGACCGGCGTTTTGAAGCTGAAGACTCAAAACGTGGCCGCATTGCAGATCGCCCGCGATGTTGCGTTCGAGATCGAAATTGACGGAATCCGCATGCCGCTCAGTTCGGCCGCCGACAGTTTGCTGCCCGGGGTTTACTACCGTCGCGAGAACGATGACTCGGAATGGGAACTCTTGAGTTATGACAGTTCGCGGACGTTCACAAACAATCCACGACTTCACAAACGCCACAACCTGCAAGGACCGATCGATGACGCGTTCATGGAAGCGTTCGTCTGTGTGCGGGGCACTGGCAATCCTTGGTCGGCCAAGCAACAAGCGTGGGCTAATTGGACTCTGGACCGGTTCTCGCGCGAATTCGACAAGTGGTTACGCGGAAAGGTCCCCACGGTTGATGACAAAGGCGTCACCGAAGAGATGATTCTGCGTAAGAACCTAGTTCTTTTTGGTGACCCAGGTTCGAACTCGGTCTTGGCGAAGATCGTCGACAAACTGCCAATTGATTGGACTGAAAACGGTCTGGTTGTCAACGGAGAAGATTACGATCCCGACACGCACGGTGTCTCGTTGATCTATCCCAATCCGTTGAATCCCAACCGTTACGTCGTGGTTAATTCCGGTCACACGATCCACGAGAAGGATTTCAAGGCATCGAATTCGTGGCTGTTTCCTCGGCTGGGTGACATCGCGGTGCAGAAATTCGGCACGAATTCGAATGGCGGATTTGACGAACATGTCGTGTGGGCCGCCTTGTTTGATTCGCGTTGGAATATCCCCGCGGGCAAATGATCGATGCTCGTTTCGTCCCCGCCATCGGATCGGGCAAGAATATCAAGTGGCAAGAACATGGCTTCTCGTGAGTGTCTATTGTGAATGCGAGCGACACGGTGATTCTGGATGCCGATGGCTTGACCAATTTTGCAACCGCGTTATTGCAGGCTGCCGACGTTGACGGCGACGAGGCATTGGTCGTTGCGAGAAGTTTGGTGCTGTCGAATTTGTGCGGGCATGATTCGCATGGTGTCGTTCGGATTCCAGACTACATCGAGCAATTGAAGAATGGAGAACTCAGGGCGGGCACCGAACTGACAATAACGTCCGAGACTCCCGGATTGGTCGTTGCCGATGCGGGGTTCGGATTTGGACAAGTGCAGTCTGGGCGGTTGATCGACCAAATTGCGGTGAAAGCGACCGCTCAAGGAATTGCCTGCGGAACAATGATCAATTGCGGTCACGTTGGCCGATTGGGCGAGTGGGTTGAGCGGGCGGCCGCCGACGGATTTGCGGCGTTGATGGCCGTGAATGACAACGGCGTGCTGCAGTGTGTCGCTCCGCCCGGAGGCATTGAACCGCGGATCAGCACGAATCCGATTGCAATTGGCGTACCGACAGGTGGCGATCCGCTTGTATTGGATATCTCGACGAGTTGCGTGGCCAACGGCAAAGTCTTCGTCCAACACATGGCAGGCCGGCCATGTCCACCCGGTTGGTTGCTCGATGAAAACGGTCAACCGACAACCGATCCTTCGGTGCGATTCAGCGAACCCAAAGGAACGATTCTTCCAATGGGAGGCGAGCAGGGATTCAAGGGATTTGGCCTTGGATTGTTATTCGACATTCTGGTCGGCGGCCTCTCGGGCGGCTTCTGTCCTCCCAAGCGCGACACGGCAAGAATGACAAATAACGTAGTCATGTTGTTATGGGATCCGGCACATTTCTCCGGAAAACAGCACTTTGGCTGCCAAGCCGACGACTTGATCGAATATGTACGCCAGACGAAACTGATTGACGGCGTCGATGCGATTCGCCTCCCGAATGACCGCAGTGCGACGTCTCGCATCGAACGGCTCAAGAGTGGTATCCCGTTGGGCAGTGGCACTTGGCGGGCTCTTACTGACTTGGCAACGAATCTGCATATTCACCCGCCCACCGAAATCCGCAGCTAACCGCAACACCCTGCGATTCGAAGTGCGGTGTTTCGATCGTGCTGGTTAGTTCGATCTGTTTCATTTTGCGTCATGATTCCAGCCTCGCCACGGGCGACGTCTTGCCTTGCTTTAGACGCAACACCCGTTCTTACAATAGGTTAGGATAGGCAAGTTAAGTAATATGAGAATGGCACGGGCTTTGCGGTTAATGTGTTTATCATTACGGTAGGAAAAACGAGTCAAATCGCAACATTCGGAGTCATGCAGGGCCAATGCACGGCTAATTCTGGGAGCCTCTTAAAAGGAGAATGAAATGAGTTTCAACGTCACCCTCGCGTTGGATTTGGACGGTGCGACGGCATCACAAATCGGC
>CAUZVF010000314.1:0-6440 GCA_963582955.1 Planctomycetota bacterium | reverse complement strand
CGCGTGGATTGCGATTGCCGACGACGGTGACGCAATCTGGATACCGGAACCAATCGACAGTGCCTTCTTCGAACAACTCGCCGAGCATGGACTGCCGCGCATCATTCCGATTTCCGAATCCTGGCAACTCATTGACGAGGTCCAATTGTGTCCGTGGGGCTGGTCGCAAGAGCTACATTCTTGGGACCACGATCACATCCACGTCGATGACGCGCCTTCGCCGTCATCCATCCGTGAAGCCAATTCACGACGGCTGTCCGCTCGATTGGAACGCGAATGGAACATCGCACTTCCGGGCGCGAGCGCACTTCGCCGAATCGACGACCTCGTTCCCTGCATCGAAAGGGCCGCATCGGAATTTGCCCGATCCGTCGAAATACAACGCTGGGTCGTAAAGTCCGAATTCAGCATGTCGGCTCGCGAGCGCGTCATCGGGCAGGGTCGGTCGATCGATGCTAATACGACGAATTGGATTCGAAAACGGCTGAACGGCGACGACGTGCTTTTCTTCGAACCGTGGGTCGAGCTTGTTGCCGAAGTTGGCCTTCAATTTCGAATCCCACGCGCTGGAACGCCTCGATTTGAGTGCGCGACTGAGATGATTACCGACGAATGCGGAACTTACCGTGGAAGCCGCATCGCGTTGTCCAAAGAAAATCTCTCGCGATTGGAAACACGATGGAAGGCCGCGATTGACACGGGCTGCCGTGTTGCCGAGCGACTTCAGGAATTGGGTTATTTCGGACCACTCGGGATCGACGCCAGTGAATACCGCTTGCCAAATGGCGAAGCCGCGATCCGGCCGATTCAAGACATCAATGCCCGGCAAACGATGGGACGGCTGAGTCTGGGATTCCGCCGGCTGCTCGACGAGCATCAAGTCGCAAGTTGGCTGCACGTTCGCTGGTCTTCCGATTCGCGGTTTTCTCCCGACGAATGGCTGGCTTTTCGAAAGCAAACACTTCCAATGAAAGTCCGAGTCATCCCCACGACACCGTTCATAATCGGCGGCGAACACACTCGTCATGGGACACTTCTCATTGTTGCGGAAACGTCCTGCGAGTTGTCCGCGGCGGAAACGGTGTTCTTGGAATCTTGATCCCGGTTGCAGTGACTTCGACATCTCTGCGAGAATAGCACAGCAATCGTGTTCGCGCCCAAGAATGACTCGTTTAACGGCAAGCCGCAGGCGACCGGGTTTCGAAGCGTGATTCGAATTACAAAGACGCAGTCGCCTGCGACTTGCCGTTAAACGAGAGCATGTAACATCTTGCGCGACAAGAAGAGCAACTCCTCGTCCAATCGATGAATGAATTATGTTGCGCAGGGTTTCAAAAAGGCATCAGCGCCACGTCATGTACGTGCTGTTTGCGTTCTTGATGTTGGGAGGCGGAATTGCGCATGCACAAACCGACGCGACCCGCGAAGCAAGCGAAAACCTGGCACGCTCGGCCCGCGTCGCCGTCGACCGGAACATCGCGGCCCGGATTGCCGCGGCGCGAGAATTGGTCGCACAGAATGAATTCGCGACGGCCATTAGCTCGCTGCAAGAAATACTGAATCGTGACCATGATGCCTTCGTCGTCGAAAACGAGACTTACACCAGCGCCAAATCGGCGGCGAACCGGATTATCGCGAAGTTCCCGACCGGTGGCAGCCGGCTGTACGAACAGCAGATCGGAGCCGAAGCCAATAGCCAATTTCAACAAGCGGTTCAAACGCGAAGCATGATATTGCTTGCCGAGGTTGCGGTCCGGTTCCGCAACACCAACGCAGGTTTTGACGCCATCAAGAATCTTGCCGCGCTGGCCTTTGACCGTGGGCAGTTTTGCGAGGCCGCGTCGGCATACAAAGATCTGCTGTCGCATCCCCGATTCCAATCGCCACGCGATTCGGCAACGATTGTGCGACTCATCATCGCGACTCTGCGGTGTGGGCAACTGGCGGAAGCAAAGTCTCTCTACGAACAGTATCGCGCCCGGCTACCGGGGAATCCGATTCGAATCGGTGGTGAATTGAAAGAGGTTCAAAGATGGTTGGCGAACCGCCTTGCTGACAACCAGCAAGCTGGCGGCAACCCAAGCGACTGGGCAATTCCAAGAGGTAATTTGGCTCGCAACCGAATCACGACGACAACGCGTCCTTTGTCGCTGGCGAAATGGGAATTCAAAACTCAGATTCAAGCCGAGTTGCAGACCGTCATTGCGGATTCATTGGTCGAACTTCGCGACTACGGAATTGCCGATTTCACCAGCCACGCCCCAATCGTTGTCGGTGACACAGTCGTCGCCCGGACGGTTGATCGGCTGGCCGCTTTCGATGTCAAAACCGGCAACGTCCGCTGGCAACGGCTGTTCGATAACGTCTGGTCGCAGCACGGATCGAATTCGCAGTTCTTGCTGAATCCCAACTTTCGTGCGCTGGTCGCCGAGTCGCTGAGCCAGCAAGTTCAGTCGGATTCGGTCGCGAATTCGATGTCGTCCGATGGAATTCGATTGTTCGTTATCGAGCCCACGAAGAAAGCCGCAACAAAACGTTCGTTCTCTCGCCGTGGTCCGCCCGTCATACCCCCGGGCGGTCCACCAGTCAGTCCGGCACAAAATCCAACAACGTCCACGAATCACATCACCGCCATCGATCTGTCAAACGGAAAAACCGTTTGGAATTCCGCGTCGGCCGATTCCTCGTCGCAAACATTCTTTCTCGGCCCGCCGTTGCCAATCGGAGACACGTTGTATGCCGTCGCACAGCGTGGTCCGGAAATCGTCGTCGATGCGATCGCGGCGGCCGACGGACAGCGATTGTGGTCGATTCCGCTGGCAATCAGCAGCGAGTCGTTGTCCGGCAATCCGCGCCGTCGTGGCAACGCGTGCCCGGTTGCGTTCGCCGACGGAATGTTGATTTGTCCCACCGGAGCGGGAATTGTTGTCGCCGTCGAATTGATGACTCGACAAGTGCGCTGGGCGTATCGATACGAGCGAACAGACAGCACGGTCACACAAGCCGCAGCGATCGGCCGCGGGCAAGCATCCGTGCGTCAGAAGTGGTGGAATGGTTGGCGAGACACAGCCGTGGTCATTGATGCCGGCCGTGTGATCGTCGCGCCCGCCGAATCAAGCAGGCTGTTGGCTTTCGATGTTGCATCAGGCGACTTGTTGTGGAATCAGCCGCGCGATGACGGACTGTCGATTCTGGGAACGTCGAACGGAAAAATTTTGATCATGGAAGAATACTCCGTTCGCGCGCGGGCCATCGAATCGGGTGACGAAATCTGGTCAGCTCCGATTGGCAAACCGGCGGGACGGGGATTCATGCATCTCACGCATTGCTACATTCCCTTACAACGCGGTGGAATTGCATCGCTTTCGATTTCAAACGGCGCTGTGAAAATCGCTCAGCCCGCCAGCAAATCACCCTTGGGCAACCTGATCCCGGCTGAAGGCGGAGTTATTTCACAATCGTTTGGTCGCATTGCCTTTCTGCCGGAGTTAGCGTCATCACTGGCCGCCTACAAAGCAGATTCGAGTGGCGACGACTCGCAGGAATTGGTGACTCGCGCTCTTGTTCACCGTGAAGCCGGCCAACTTGACGAGACGCTCGGTGTGCTCAAACAGGCACTGCAAGAACAGGATGAAGCGGCGATCCGGCGGAAAATCCTCGACACGCTCGTCAAACAACTCGATGCGGATCCCGCTCAATGGAAAAACGTCCTGCAACAGTCGACGCCGTTTATTGATTCGCCGGAAGAGCGAATCCAATTTCTGCACGCCACGGCAATCGCCGCTGCGACGGCCGGAGATCGCGTGGATGCTCTGAAACTGTTTATGGAACTTTCGGCAATGAATCCCGATGCCGACTTCATGGCTCAGAATGGGATCCATCGCGTGATCCGTTATGACCGGTTGATCCAAGGCCAAATCGCCGAACTGTCAAATGCAAAGGACGCCAACGCGAAGAAACAGATCGACGATTTCATGACGCAACGGCGGATGGCTGCACGCGACAGTTTAGACCCCTTTGCCACCCAACGCTTTGCGTCGCATTTCAGCCAACTGAAATGGGGACAACGCCTGCTGACCGAGCATTTCGATAAGGCAACAGTCGGAGTCAGTTTTCTGAAATCTCAACTCAGGCTGCATGAATTGGCCGACTCGTCCGACGAACCAACCGCGGCGGCAGCAACACGAGCCCTTGCACAACTGTACGCCGCTCGCAGTTTTCGCACTGACGCCGCGACGCATTTTCGTCGACTCTCGCGGGAATTCGCGGCCTTCCGTTTCTCCGACGGAAAAACCGGTGCCGAAATCGTTGAAGGCCTGGCCGACGATTCGCTGGTCCGCGCGGCACTCGAATCGTCGTCCGTATCCGTTTGGCCCAACGTCGTTCCGACCGTGACGACGATCGAGAACAAACCACAACGGTCCGACGTCTACTTTCGAACGATTCAAATCGACTGCGCGCACGGCAGCCTGTTAGACCGCATCACGGTCGGCATACATCGCACGGGCGAATCCGTGCGATTCCAAGGCGACGGCCAGCACGGTGCATGGACGCTGAAGTTGCCGGATTCCAAGTCACCGTTCCGCCGTTACGGCCACGGACTCTATCGAGGCTGGGGTATCGGCCATCTGTTGGTGTTGCAGGTCGGAACGGAACTGTTCGGCATCGCCCCGATCAACGACAACGGCGAACCACTCGCAGAGTTGTTGTGGTCGTTGAACACACTCAAAGACGTCCGCCACGCCGGCATCCGCACGCAACGGGTGCGAAAAGGTTTCGGATTCGACGAGCTGTTGTTTGTCGACGACTTCGACTGGACGATCGGCCAAATTGGCCCCGTCCGGCCAGGATACATCGTTTACCGGGAACGAGCCAAACTGGTTGCCATCGACCCGGCCACTGGGAAGAAACTGTGGCAGCGTTTCGACATTCCTCGCGAATCCACAATCTCAGGAGACGACGCCTACATCGCAATTTGGCAACCCGAGCAGCAACAAGTCGAATTGCTAAGCGTCATCGACGGATCGTCACAACACGCGCGCGTGTTGGGCATCACACAATCTCAAGTGCTCTTCCAACAAGGCCGCCGTTGGATCGTTGAAGACAAATCACGCGACGCACATCACATTCGCTGCATAAACGTCGCTGATGAATCGATCGCGTGGCAGGCTCAGTTTCCGAGCGGCAGCGTACCGTTTGCAGTCGATCTGCAAACTCTTGGAATCTTACAATCCAACGGAGTGATTGATTTCTTGTCGCGGGTTTCTGGAAAAACTCTCGGCACAATCGAAACAGAAATTCCCGCCAAGCTGACACAGATTCGCTGTGCCGCAGACGAGCACCGTGTTTACGTTGTCCTGTCGGGCCCTCTTTCCGACCCTGCGAAACCAGCTCCGCAGCGTGCGTTCGGAGACTACCGCAACCCCTGGGTCAACGGAACGCTGTACTGCCTCGACCGCGCTACCTTCAAACTTAATTGGTCACAGACCGTCACCGACATCACATTCGCCCTCGACCAGCCCCGAGACATCCCGTTCCTCATATCGAGTTACCGAAAACAACAAAAAACCGATACCGGCCGCACGACGATTGTCAGCGTTATCGAATTTCGCGACAAACGGTCAGGAAAACCGATCTTCGAAACAACGATCGATTTTCAACCCGTCTACACCGTCCTTGACCCCAAACCGGACAAACAGCAAGTTGACCTGCACACGCCGACGCGAACGTTCCGCTTGGGCTATTAGAGTCTTTCATTGAGAAATCCGCGCCATTCGCGCACATGTTTCTGCCGCCTTTCGCTCCGCGAAAGTAGCGCTACTTTCGCGCAAGGCAACTTTGGTTGCGGCTTCGTCGCGATTAGGCATCGGTAGACTATGTCGGCATGGAAAATGAAAATACCGTCGTTCCGAAACGATAGATCCTGCTGTCAGGCTGCTGTATAGCCACAGCACAACAGAGCTTGACCCCAAATTGACGCTGACATATAGTCCGCCGCCTTTCTTAGATGGCGGCTCGTTGATGGACCGCATCCTAGCGGATCAATGTGACGATGCGGGCTGCCTCTTCTAAACAGCATCCCATCAAAATCCACGTCCAAACGTGGAAACAATTCTTTTCAAATCGATATCAATTCCGGAGACTTCGTCGTGACAGGTGAAGGGATTCCCACCGTGGAACGTCAATCGAATGTGAAATCGAAACTGGTTTTGATCGGAGCCGGCACAGCCACGGCGTTGTTGATGGCCGCAATTGCTTTTCAAATATTCCGCGCCGAACCAGCGGCTGCCGACGCGAAAGACCAAAACACGGGGCGCGTGCGAGTCAAACAAGACGCGACTGCTCCGCGATATTTAGGCCGAGTTAGCCGAAACGGAAAGTATGCCGCGATAACGTTCAACGACGTGGCCGCCGAATGCATGGACCGAATTGGCTCAGAG